>JBQGEH010000735.1:0-4259 GCA_052039515.1 Nakamurella sp.
CGTCGAGGTAGTGGTGCTGCCCGACGGGCACCGCCCCAAGGTGACCGGCATCGACACAGCCGACGGCGCCCGCGAGATCGCGAGGGCCGGTGACTCGGTGACGCTGCTGCTGGGCGACGACATCGACATCGCCCGCGGCAACCTCATCGCCGCGGCCGGGAACGCGCCGGAGCCGGTCACGCAGTTCAGCGCCACCCTCACCCAGGTCGCCGAGAAGGCGCTCAAGCCCGGGCAGCGGCTGCTGCTCAAGTACGGCACCACCACGACCCGGGTGATCGTCGGCGCCATCGAGCACCTGCTCGACATCGACACCCTCACCGAGCTGGACGGCGCCGCGTCGTTGTCGCTCAACGACATCGGCCTGGTGTCCCTGCGCACCGCCGAGGCCCTCCCCGTCGACCCGTACCAACCGAGAGGAGCAGTGGGAGCTTTGCTGATCATCGATCCCGCGGACGGCGCCACCCTGGCCGTCGGGATGGTCGGTGACCGCCGTGCCGCGATCACCGCCGGTTCCGACATCCGATGTCAGGCCGTGGCCACCGAGAACGACGCCCTGACCCCTGGCCCGTAGCGGCCTTCCCCCGGTCCCCGCAGCGCGGGGGCCGCTCACCCCCGAGGACTGTCATGACCACCGCACGTCGCTTCGCGTTCTCCGCCGTCTTCCGATCCCGCACCGCCCGTGTCGTCGCCGGCACCGCGGTCGCCGCCCTGGTGCTCAGCGCCTGTGGCGGCTCCGACGCCGGGTCGACCTCGACCTCGTCGAGCACCTCCCGGACGTCCACCAGCGCCGCCACCGACGGCACCGCCACCGGCGGCACCGCTTCCGGGAGCGCCGGAGCCACCCAGGACTTCGGCGCCGAGGCCGACACCCTGCGACTGGGCTACTTCGGCAACCTGACCCACGCCGCCGCCGTCCTCGGCGTCGCCGACGGCACCTTCCAGTCCGCGCTCGGCGACACCAAGCTCGAGACGTCGGTGTTCAACGCCGGTCCGGCCGAGATCGAGGCCCTCACCGGCGGCGCCATCGACGCCGGCTTCATCGGCCCCAACCCGGCGATCAACTCCTACGCCAAGTCCTCCGGTGACTCGCTGCGCATCGTCGCCGGCGCCACCGCCGACGGCGCCGCGCTCGTCGTCGCCCCCGACATCAACTCCGTCGAGGACCTGCGCGGCAAGACCGTCGCCACCCCCCAGCTCGGCGGTACCCAGGACGTCGCACTGCGCAAGTACCTGCTGGACAACGGCCTCAAGGTCGACACCACCGGCGGCGACGACGTCACCATCGCGAGCCAGGACAACGCGCAGACCCTGGACCTGTTCAAGAACGGCGACGTGCAGGGCGGCTGGCTCCCCGAGCCGTGGGCGTCCCGGCTGATCGTGGAGGCCGGCGCCAAGGAGCTGGTCAACGAGAAGACCCTGTGGGACGACGGGCAGTTCCCGACGACCATCCTCATCGTCTCGCGGACGTTCCTCGAGCAGTACCCGGGCACCGTCGCGAAGCTGCTGCAGGGCCATCTGGCCGAGCTGGACGAGATCGAGGCCGACCCGGCCGACGCGCAGACCCGGCTCAACGACGCGCTGGCCGAGGTCGCCGGCAAGCCGCTGGCCGACGGCGTCATCAGCCGCGCGTTCGGCGAGATCACGCCCACCTACGACCCGCTGGCCAACCACCTCGCCGAGCTCAGCGATAACGGCGTCAAGGCGGGCACGTTGAAGGAAGTTCCGGACCTGTCGCAGATCTACGACCTGCGCATCCTCAACCAGCTGCTGGTCGCCGACGGCAAGAAGCCCGTCAGCGCCGGCGGCTTCGGACAGGAGTAGCCCCGATGGCCATCGTGACCGACAGCGCGACCGCAGCGGAGACCACGCCGACCGGGACGGAGCAGCCCTACAGCGTCGTCCTGGACGGGGTCTCCAAGATCTACCGGACGGGTGCCACGCCGGTGCAGGCGCTGGACACCGTGACGCTCAAGGTGAAGCCGGGCGAGTTCGTCTCCCTGGTCGGCGCCTCCGGCTGCGGCAAGTCCACCCTGCGGAACCTGGTGGCCGGGCTCGACGAGCCCACCGCCGGGACGGTGACGTCGGTGTCGCGGCCGGCCCTGATGTTCCAGGAGCCGGCGCTGTTGCCGTGGCTGACCGCGGGCAAGAACGTGGAACTGGCGTTGAAGTACGCCGGGGTGGCGCGGCGAGACCTGCAGGGTCGCGCGGAGGAGTTGCTCGAGGTGGTCCGCCTCGGTGGCACCCACAAGCGCCGCGTCCACGAGCTGTCCGGCGGGCAGCGGCAGCGGGTCGCGATGGCCCGGGCGCTGGCCCAGAACTCCCAGGTGCTGCTGATGGACGAGCCGTTCGCGGCGCTGGACGCCATCACCCGGGACGTGCTCCACGACGAACTCGTCCGGATCTGGACGGCCACCGGCCTGTCGGTCATCTTCGTGACCCACAACGTCCGGGAGGCCGTCCGGCTCGGACAGCGTGTCGTGCTGCTGTCGTCCCGCCCGGGGCGGGTGGTGCGGGAGTGGGCCGTGGACATCCAGGGACACCGCACCATCGAGCACCCGCTGGTCGGCGACCTCGCGTCCGACATCACCGTCAGCCTCCGCGAGGAGATCGCCCGTCACGCCGGAGACAAGAATGCCTAGCGCCCTGGAGACCCAGCGGGTCGTCGCCGGAGCCGACTACGAGCCGGCCGACGCCGCCGCGGTCAACGCCGGTCTGGACGCGCTGGAGCAGCACACCGAGGTCAAGACCCCGCTGGCGAAGAAGTTCGCCCGCTCCGTGCTGCCACCGCTGCTGGCCATCGGTCTGTTCATCGGCGTCTGGCAGTGGGCGTTCGCGATGAAGTTCAAGCCCGACTACGTGCTGCCGTCGCCGGCCACCGTGTTCGAGACGCTCGGGGGGCTGTTCGCCTCCGGCCGCGCCTTCGAGGTGATGTGGACGAGCCTGTCCCGCGGGGTGTTCGGCTTCGCCATGTCGGTGGTCATCGGCACGCTGCTGGGCCTCGCGATCGCCCGCAACCGCTGGCTGCGGGCCAGTGTCGGACCGCTGATCACCGGCCTGCAGTCGCTGCCGTCGGTGGCCTGGGTGCCGCCGGCGCTGCTGGTGTTCGGGTTGAGCAACACCACCTACTACGCCGTGGTGCTGCTCGGCGCGGTGCCGTCGATGGCCAACGGGCTCATCTCCGGGGCCGACCAGGTCCCGCCGCTGTTCAACCGGGTCGGGCAGGTGCTGGGCCTCGGTCGGTGGGGGTACATCCGGCACATCCTGCTGCCCGGTGCGCTGCCCGGGTACCTGGCGGGTCTGCGTCAGGGCTGGGCGTTCGCGTGGCGGTCGCTGATGGCCGCCGAGCTGATCGTCACCACCACCAAGCTCGGTTTCGGGCTCGGTCAGCTGATGGACCAGGGCCGGTCGCTGTCGGAGATGGACCTCATGCTCGCCGCGATCATCCTGATCTTCGTGATCGGCGTGGGCATCGAGGTGCTGTTCTTCCGGCCGCTGGAGCGGGCCGTGCTGCACGCCCGGGGGCTGCGTCCGGCGGGGGCGCGCTGAGGCTGGACGGGGCACTTTCCTTCCCGATTCGGGGAGGAAAGTGGCCGGCCGGGGTTTCGGGCGCGGTGGTCGGGTGGGCGGAATCCTTCCCGATTCGGGTAGGAAAGTGCTCCCGGGGATGATGGACCGATGCTCCCGCTGGTGGGCCTGGCCCACGGATCCCGCGACCCGCGGGCCGCTGTCGCGACCGCGGAACTGCTCGCGGCCGTCGCCGATCTCCGTCCGGGCCTGCGGACGGTCCCGGCCTACCTCGACCTGGCCGAACCGGACCTCACGGCGGCGCTGACCGCGCTCGACGCACCCGAGGCGGTCGTGCTGCCGCTGCTGTTCACCCAGGCCTTCCACGCCGACGTCGACACCCCGACGGCCATCCGCGAGGCCGCCGCCGCGACCGGGACGACGCGTCGCCGGGCCGGGATCCTCGGGATGGGACCGGCGGTGCTCGCCGGGCTGCAGCTGCGGGCGGTCGAGGCCGGCATCGCCGACGTCGACGGGATCGTGCTCGCCGCCGTCGGGTCGTCGTCCGCGTCGGCCAACACCGCGGTCGCCGACCTGGCGGCCCGGTGGGCGGCGGAGCGCACCGGGCCGGTCCGGGCGGCGTTCGCGACCGCGGGGGAGCCCAAGGTGCGGGCCGCGCTGGAGTCGCTGGCCGTGCCGCTGAGCCCGCCGGCCCGGGTCGGGTTGGTGCCGCTGTTCGCCGCCCCCGGACTGCT
>JBQGEH010000736.1:0-4547 GCA_052039515.1 Nakamurella sp.
CGCCGTCGGGCACCGGGTGGTGCACGGCGGGACGACGTTCGACGGCCCGGTGCTGATCGACGACACGGTGGTCGCCGAGATCGGTGAGCTGTCGGTGCTGGCGCCGCTGCACAACCCGGCCAACCTCGTCGGGATCGAGCGGGCGATGTCGAACTTCCCGCATCTGCCGCACGTCGCCGTCTTCGACACCGCGTTCTTCACCGACCTGCCGGCGGCGGCGGCCACCTACGCCATCGACCACCAGCTCGCCGCGAAGCACGGCGTGCGGCGGTACGGCTTCCACGGCACCTCGCACAGTTACGTGTCCCGGACGGTCGCGGAGTTCGTCGGCCGGCCGTACGACGAGCTGAACCAGATCGTGCTGCACCTGGGCGCCGGGGCGTCGGTGACGGCGATCCGCGGTGGCCGGCCGGTCGACACGTCGATGGGCATGACCCCGCTGCAGGGCCTGGTGATGGCGACCCGGTCGGGCGACATCGACCCGGGTGCGCTGTTCCACCTGCACCGGGTGGCCGGGCTGTCGGTGGACGAGATCGACACCGTGCTGAACCGGCGGTCGGGGGTGCTGGGGCTGTCCGGGGTCAGCGACTTCCGGGACCTGCACCGGCTGATCGCGACCGGTGACGCGAACGCCCAGCTCGCGCTGGACGTGTGGGTGCACCGGGTCCGGGGATACCTGGGTGCGTACTACGCGCTGCTCGGCCGGGTCGACACGATCACCTTCACCGCCGGAGTGGGGGAGAACGACGCCCGGGCCCGCGAGCTGGTGACCGCCGACCTGTCAGGGCTGGGGATCGTCGTCGACCCGGCGCTGAACACGGCGTCGTCGCGTGAGGCACGGGTGATCTCGTCGCCGGAGTCGCGGGTCACCGTGCTGGTGGTGCCGACGAACGAGGAGCTGGCGATCGCCCGCGCGACGGTCGCGTCGATCGACTGACGCCTCAGTCCTTGCGCCGGTTGCCGGGCAGCGGCCAGCCGCCGTTGAGCCACACGTACTCCGGCCGGTCGCTCTCCTTGCTGCACCGGGTGCAGGCGCGGTAGCCCTGCTTCTCCAGGCCGCCCGATTCGGGGTTGGGGTCGGGGAAGTCGACGAAGTCGTGCCAGCCGAGGCGGCACCGCCGCGATGTCGTCATCGACCCCCCTCGTGTGTCACCGCCGAGGGTAGTCCCGCCTCGTTCAGCCGACCGGCGGGCGGACGCGGACGTACTGGCGGTAGCCGGCCAGCGTGCCGGCGATGACCACCCCGGCGAGCAGCACGGACGCGGTGACGTCGGTGAACCAGTGCACGGCCAGGTACAGCCGGGTCCAGATGACGACGAGCGACAGGAACACCGCGACCGCCACGACGAGCACCGCGGCGAGCCGGCTGACCGGCCCGAAGAACCCGATGAGGACCACGACCACCACACACCCGTACAGGCTCACCGCGCCGGCGACGTGCCCGGACGGGAACGACGGCTCGACGGTGAGCACCACCTGGTCGATTTGCGGCGGCCGGGCCCGCGGCTCCAGCCACTTGCTGAGCCGGACCAGCAGGCCGGCGACGGCCGGTCCGATGAACACGATGAGCGCCGGCACCCACGACCGGGTGCGCCACGCGAGCACCGTCGCGAGGACGATGGCCAGCACGGTGGTGCCGAACGGGCTCACGATGTTGGTGATGACCACGACGGTCGGGGTCAGTCCCTCGACCCGGTGCCGGACGAACCAGTCGTGGACCGGGACGTCGAAGGTGCGGGTGATGAGACCGTCGCCGTGCACGTCCAGCGCCAGCGCGATCACGGCCAACGCGAAGACGCCGGCGACGACCGCGGGGATGACGACGCCGCGGCGGTCGTAGGTCCGGGGATCGACCCAGCGGGGGAGTTCGCTGGAGCGGCGGACCGCACGGCGCACCGCGTACAGCGCGACCGCACCGAGGACCGCGCCGGCCAGCAGTTTCGCCCACAGCGGCAGTGACGCGGAGAACGAGACCGGCGACTCCTCCACTACGCGATCAGCTCCTCCCAGGCGGCCACGGTGGCTGCCCAGGCGGGCGCCGTGGTGTCGACGAGAGCCATATGCCCACCCGTGACCTCGGTCAACGTCACGTCCGCACCGGTGGCGGCGGCGAGCGCGAGGTAGGTCTCGGACTGTGAGAACGGCACGTCCTCGTCGTCACGGGAGTGCAGCAGCCGCACCGGGACGGGCAGCGGGACGCGGGCCAGCGGGTCGGCGACGACCCAGTCAGCGCGGTGCTCGTCGGCCTGGGCGCCCATCAGATCCTGCATCGCGCCGTCGCCGACGCGTTCGTCGGCGGCGCGCAGCAGCGCGACCACCCCGGCCTGGCTGACCGCGCCGGTGACCGACACCGACGGCGCACCGCCGGGGGCGTCGGCGGGCAGCTGCGGCCGGCCCGCGGCCCAGACCGCGAGGTGACCGCCCGCGGAGGGCCCGATGGTCACGACCCGCGACAGGTCGAGGCCGTCGAGCTCACGCAGCGCGTCGAGGCCGGCGGCGACGTCCAGCAGGGTCTCCGGGTAGCCGCCGCCCCCACCGACCCGCCGGTACTCGAGGTTGACGGCGACGTGGCCGCGGGCGGCGAGGTCGGCGCACAGCGGAGCCCCCAGTGCGGCGTCGTAGCGGTACCGCCAGAAGCCGCCGTGGATGACCACCGCGACACCGGGACGCGGCGTGCCGGTGGGCCGGTACACGTCGATCCACTGGTCGGGGTGCGGGCCGTAGGGGTGGCGGGTGGGCATCAGAAGCCGCCGCTGCTGCCGCCGCCGCGTCGACCACCGCCACCGCCGCCGAAGCCGCCCCCTCGGCGGCCCCCGCCGCCGAAACCTCCGCCGAAGCCGCCGCCCCAGCTGCTGCGCCGCCGGCGACCGCCCCCGGACAACATGCCGCCGAGGACGGCACCGCCGAAGCTGCTCCCGAAGCCGCCACCGGAGTTGTTGCGGCTGTTGGCCTCGGCGATCTCCCGGGCGGTGCGGTCGCGCTCCTCCTGCTCCCGCCGCAGCCGCTCGATCTGGGCCAGGTGCGCGTCGACCTCGGACTGCTTTTCCGCGACGGCGCCGTTGACGCTGTCCAGGATGGCGATGCCGTCCTCGATCCCGGTGCTGCCGTCCCGGACCGCGGACGCCATGGTGGCGAGCTGGACGTCGAGCGGACCGGTCTCCATCGGCTCGAACGACGGCGTGCCGATCAGCTGTGACTGACTGCGTTCGAGGGCGTCGATGCGTTGCCGGGTCGCGGTGACCGCGTTGTTCCACAGGTTCTGCCAGCCGGTGTCCCGGCGGAGCATGGCCAGGGTGTCCGCGGTCCGGTCGACGACGGCGAGGAGACCGGCGAGGTTCTGCCGGTCCTGCTCCGGCGTGACGCCGAGGTCGGTGCCGCTGAGACCGCCGCGTTCCTCCCGTCGGCGCAGGGTCACGTCGACGTCGGCGAGGTCGTTCTCCAGCGGGTCGCGGTGCGGGCCGTCCGGGACGGTCTGCATCAGCACCTCGAGCTCCTCGATGCGCTGCCGCAGGTTGACCGCGGTGAGCTGGTTGGCGGCCGCCTGCTGCTCGTCGGCGGCCTTGCGGCGCTTGGTCTCGCGGCTCTTGCGGACGGCCGAATACGCGACCCAGCCGATCAGCAGGACCGCGATCACGCCGACCACGGCCAGCAGGCCGCCGGAGCTCGACGAGCTGCTGCTGCCGGAGCTGGAACCGGTCAGGACGGAGCGTGTCTCGTCGATGCCGGCGACGATGCCGCCCGTCCAGTCGGCCGACTGGAACTCGCTGGTCATCGCGCCGCGGATGGTCTCGACGTTGTCCTCGATCGAGGTCGGCGTGCCGCCGCCGAAGAAGACGGCAGACCGTCGGGACTCCACGTTGACCGCCAGCACGACGGCGTTGCGCACCCAGTCGGAACCGTTCCAGCCGACATCGCTGCCGAGGGCCTTGACGTCCCCCTCGATGTTCATGCTGGTGGACTCGAGCGTCACCACGTAGAACGTCACGCCCTGGACCGACGCCGCGGCGGAGCTGACGTCGGCCTCGTCCAACACGTTGGCCTGGTCGTTGATGTTGACCGGCGCGGCGAAGGCGGTGCCCGGCGCCACCCCGACCAGCGCCAGGGCGGCGAGCAACACGAGGCCGATGCGGGCGAGCAGCGTCATACGCGGCAACTGTAGTGGCCGGTACCGACGGTGTTCCGGGCCCGACCGGCCCCATGGTGGCGGTCCGGCGCCGGTTCCCGCATCCTCGGAGACGGGCACGAGGTCGAGGAGGCACATGTTCGAGCGGTGGTCGCACCGACGACGGGTCGACGCGCGTGGGGCGGTGCCCGACCGGGTGGCGTCCGACGGTCCGGACCTCTCGGCCATCCCACCGTTCCCCGCCGAGCTGGACGGTGGCCTGCTGTCGGTCGACCCGGTGGTCATCGGCCGATACATCGGCACCGAGGTCGTCGAGGTCTCACCCCTCGACGGACCCGCGGAATCCGCCGCGCCGGACACCCATCCGACCCTGGGGGCGTTGGTCACCGGCCAGCAGGAGGCCCGGCGGGCGAAGCTGCGGGCC
>JBQGEH010000737.1:0-4572 GCA_052039515.1 Nakamurella sp.
ACCTGGAACTGCACCGGGGCACCTTCACCTCGCACGCGCGGGAGAAGCGCGGCAACCGGGCCGCCGAGCATCGGCTCCGCGAGGCCGAGTTGTGGTGGACCGCCGCCGCCCTGAACGGCGCCGCCTACCCCTACGAGCAGCTCGACCGGCTCTGGCAGGGCACCCTGCTGCAGCAGTTCCACGACATCCTTCCCGGCTCGTCCATCGCCTGGGTGCACCAGGAGAACGAGCAGGAGTACGCAGCCAACCTCACCGAGCTGGAGAAGGTGATCGGCGAGGCGCTGGCCGCGGCCGGCGCCGACGGCCTGGTGGTCAATTCCGCCGATCACGACCGTCGCGCGGTCGTCTTCACCGAGGACGACCGGCCGCTGGGTCTGGTCCACGTCCCCGCCCACGGGGCGGCGGCGCTGCACCCGCTGGATCCCGCCTACCCGGTCACCGGGGTCGCCGGTGACGGCGGCGGCGCGGTGCTGGCCAACGGCCTGGTCACCGTCCGGGTCGACGACCGCGGTCTGATCACCTCGATCCACGACGAGACCGCCGACCGCGAACTGGTTCCCGCCGGCCGGGTGGCCAACCTGCTGCAGCTGCACCAGGACCTGCCCAACGCCTGGGACGCCTGGGACATCGACGCCCACTACCGCAACACCGTCACCGATCTCGTCCAGGCGGACTCCGTCGAGCTGGTCGAGACCGGGCCGCTGCGCGCGCTGGTCCGGGTCACCCGGTCGTTCGGCAAGCTCGGTTCGAGCCTGACCCAGACGATCGCCGTGCACGCCGACAGTCCCGTCGTGCACCTGGCCGTCGACCTGCAGTGGCAGGAGAACGAGAAGCTGCTCAAGGCCTCGCTGCCGTTCGTCGTACACGCCCAGCACCACAGTGCGGAGATCCAGTTCGGGCACCTGCGCCGGCCGACCCACACCAACACCTCGTGGGACGACGCCCGGTTCGAGGTCATGGCCCACCGCTGGGTGCACGTCGAGGAGCCCGGCTACGGCATCGGTGTCGCCAACGCCGGCACCTACGGGCACGACATCACCCGCGAGGTCGGCGATTCCGGCGAGGTGCAGACCGAGGTGCGCCTGAGCCTGGTGCGCGCGGCCCGCTCCCCCGACCCCACCCAGGATCTCGGCCACCACACCTTCGCCTACGCGGTGCATCCGGGCGCCGACCTGGCCGACATCGTCGCCACCGGCTACGAGACCAACCTGCCGCTGCGGGTTCTCGGCGGTGTCACCGACAACGCCACGGTGTACGGCGATGCCGTCGCCACCTCGGACAACCCGGGGGTGCGGATCGAGTCGGTCAAGCTGGCCGACGATCGCTCCGGCGACGTCATCGTCCGGCTGTACGAGGCGCTCGGTCGTCGCGCGAGCACGACACTGCGGCTGGGCTTCGCCGTGGCGCAGGCGTCGCAGGTCGACCTGATGGAGCGGCCGTTGTCCGACGCCGGCCGGCTGGCCCGCACCTTCACGGCCGATGGATCGAGCGTCACGGTCGGTCTGCGGCCGTTCCAGGTGGTCACCGTGCGGCTGCGCCGCACCGTCCAGGTCTGATCCAGGCCTGACTACGAACACCCGGGGTACGCAACGGCGTTGGGGGCCGGTGCGTGCTCCGGGGCTCCACCTGCGCCGATGGCCGCGGTGAGCTGCGTGGCGAACCACTCCCGCCACCGCTCCCGCGGCCATCCGCGTTCGACGACCAGGCGCAGCCACGCCGTCCGGCTGGCCAGGAGCCAGACGGCGTCCACGACAGAAGGTTCCGGCTCCGTACCCAGCACGAGCGTCGCGGCATGCCGCACCTGCTGCCAGCGGTTCTCCTCCCGTTCGGCCAGCCGCACGGCCGCCGCCGGATCGGTGACCGCGGCCTCGTCCAGCACCCGCTGGATGCGAGCGGACCGGACATGCGCCTCGTCCAGCCAGGCGGCCGCCGCCCGGACGCGCTCGGTGCGGGACCCGTTCCCGATGGCCAGGTATCCGGCCTGGTCGCCGACCCGCGATCCGGTCGCGCCGCGCAGCGCCTCGTCGATGGCCGCATCGAGCAGGGACAGCTTGCCGTCGAACAGCAGGTAGACGGTCTGCCGGGCCACCCCCGCCCGCTGCGCCACCCGGGCCATCGTGGTGGCCGCCCACCCGTCCTCGACGAACATCTCGGTCGCCGCCCGCAGCACGGTCGCGCGGGTCCGGCGGGACTGTTCGGCGCGGACGTCCGAGGTGTAGGTGCGGGCCACCGTCGCACCCTATCCGGGATTGACACGACACCGGGTACAGCGAATCCTTCTTTCACTGGACTGTTCGTCCAGTCAATCAAAGGAGACCCGATGCCCAACCCTCGATCGATCGAGACCATCCTCCCGCCGCCCACCGTCGTCCCGACGCGCCTGGGCCGGCTGGCCGTCCGCGACCTCGCGCCCGCCACCGCCGGCGACGACGAGATCCCGGTCCTGCTCTGGCATTCGATGTTCGTCGACGGCACGAGCTGGACCCGGGTGCTCCCCGCACTGGCCGCCCGTCGTCGGGTGCTCGTCGTCGACGGCCCGTCCCACGGCGCGAGTGAACCGCTGGCCCGCGCCGCGGACATCGGGGAATGCGCGGCCGCGTCCGGCGACCTGCTCGACGCAATGAGCGACGGTCCGGTCGACTGGGTCGGCAACGCCTGGGGTGGTCACACCGGGCTGCACCTGGCCGCCACCCAGCCCGGGCGCATCCGGCGCCTGGTCGCCATCAGCGCACCGACGCACCCCATCTCGCCGGCGGTCCGGGCCAAGGTCACCGCGCTGACCGCGCTGTACCGGCTCCTCGGGGCGCGGGGACCGGTCGCGGCCGGGGCGAGCCAGGCGCTGTTCACCGACGCCACCCGGGCCGGCGACCCGGCCGGCATCGACCTGCTGCTGGGACCGTTCGGCCGGGCCGACCGAGCGGGGATGACCCGCGCGATCCGGACGGCCATCCTGCGACGCACCGACCTGAGCTGGGCCGCGCGGCAGATCGACGTCCCGGTGCTGTTCGTGGCCACCGACGACCGCGGCGAGTGGACCCCGGTCGAAGCGGACACCGCGGCCGCCGAGATGACCGACGCGCGGGTCGCGACGGTGCACCGCAGTCGGGTGCTGCCGATGATCGAACAGCCGGAGGAACTCGCTCGGGTCATCCTGGATTTCTGGGCCGCGAGCGCCGCACCACCCTCCGACCGGTGACTGCGGCCGGACGGGCCGGCCCGCTACCGTCTGCAGACATGAGCACCCTGGACGACTTCATCGCGGACGCCACCGCCGCGCTCGGCCTGCCCGCCGACTCGATCCCCACGCCCCTGCGGGATCAGCTGCTGGATGTCACCCGGGACGTCGCCCACGGCGTCACCCGGATCGCCGGTCCTCTCACGTGCTATCTGATCGGCGTCGCCGTCGGACGGGGAGCCGACCCGAGCACCGCCGCCGCGGCCATCGGCGCGGTCCTTCCGCTCGACGAGGCCACCGCCGCCGTCGAGGCCGAGAAGCACGGACACCACCACCACGGCCCCGACGGCCACTGATCAGGAGGGCACGCCATGAGCTTTCTGGGTTGGATCGTCTTCGGCGCACTCGCCGGCTGGATCGCCTCGCTCGTCGTCGGCGACCGGCGCGGCTGCTTCATGAACATCATCGTGGGCGTGCTCGGCGCGGTGCTGGCCGGCTTCATCTACCAGCTGTCGACCGGACGGTCGTGGTCGTTCACCTGGAGCTGGCCCAGCTTCGGCATCGCCTGCCTGGGCGCCATCGGGCTGCTGCTCATCGTCAACATCATCACCGGGGCCGGGCGGCGCAACCGGCGTTGAACCGGGTGCACCCCGGCGCCCCGGGCCCGCTTCTGGCCACCCTGGGGACCCGTGGTCGGCCCGGAGCATGCCACCGGCGACCGATGGCTCCCGCCCCCTCGCATCTCCCGCCGACCGAACGTGTGGGCGCCCCGTCCCCGAACCCGGCAGCCGCGGCCTCGCCCGAACGTCAGGAGCGCAGCACCGTCCGCAGCTGATGGCGCTCGTCGATCGCGCCGAACTCGACGCGGAGACGATCGATCAGCGGATCATCCGGGGCCCGCTCGACGCACCGTCACGATCCTCCCCGTCGCCGAGACCACACCATTCTCGCGCCACCTGCCGGGCCGCTCGACGTCGATCACGTCGTCGGTCGGCCTCGGCGCGCCGTTCCGCCATGTTCGGAACCGTTCCAGAGAGGTGACCTGGCTCCCAGTGGGAACCCAGGGTCCACCCAGCGCGTTGACATGCCGACATTCTCACTCGTCCACCTGCTGACCGCCCCCGCCCGACGGAGATGCACTTGCTCGAGATCACGCCCCTGGCCTGGATCGTCACGATCGCTGTGATCGTCGGTCTGCTGGCTTTCGACCTCATCTACGCGGCGATGCGCCCGCACCCGGTCGGCTTCAAGGAAGCCGTCGGCTGGTCGGTGTTCTACATCGCCATCGCGATCGCGTTCGGCTTCGTCTTCATGGCGTTCGCCGGCGGCGACTTCGGCGCCCAGTACTTCGCCGGCTACATCGTCGAGAAGAGTCTGTCCGTCGACAATCTCTTCGT
>JBQGEH010000738.1:0-2405 GCA_052039515.1 Nakamurella sp.
GGTCGGTGCCGCGCGCGAGCACAGGTCCGTAGGGGTCCCGCGCGACCCGCTGGTCGACGTCGCGGCGTCGGGCGCTGTCGGAGACGACGTCCGTCAGGCCGTCCTCGGCGCGACCGACGACAAGGGCGGACCGGCTCGCGAGGCCGGCGTCGCCCAGGTCGCCCACGACGTCGGCGGCGCCAGCCACGGTGAGTGGCGCGTCGTCGAGGACGACCCCGTCAGCGGCCTCGTCGAGGGCCCACACCTCGACCGTGCCCGAGCGGCCACGCACGCCCAGGTCCTCGATCGCGGTGACGACCGCGTCCGTCCCGGGGCCGAGGACCGCGACCCTCGTCGCACCACTCCTCGACAGCGCCAGCCGAGTGAGGGCGGCCGGGTGCTCGCGATCGCTCGCGGCCTCGACGTCGTTGCGCAGGAGGACGTAGGAGACCCCCAGGTGCCGGAGCGAGGCCGTGGTCCCGGCGCCGTCGTGTCCCCGGCCCAGACGGCTGATCGCTGCGTCGAGCGCGGCGGTGGCAGCCGGTGTCGAGGTCGGCAGCGTGTCGCGTGCGATCCACGGCCGGTCCCGAAGGGCCGCCGACACCGCGCCGTCGAGACGACCGTGCCCCACGGCGGGCAGGACGAGCACGCGCCCGGGCGGCGCGGAGGCCGACCACTCCGCAACTGCTGCCCACGTCCGCTGGTCCGGTCCTGTCCCGCTCGACTGCGACCGGGCCGCCAGGACGGGACCGGACGCGGACGCCACGGCGACCGCTGCCAGCGCCGCGACGGTCACGACCGACTGTGCGGTCGGCGCACCCGGGCGGGTCCAGCGCGGCAGCCGCGTCGCGACGTGGTCAACCGCCGGCGTCCCGGCGAGCCGCGCGGCGAGCCCGACCAGCGCGACCACCACGAGCCTCGGCGCGGGCACACCGTCGGTCGAGACGACGCTCGAGGCGGGCACGGGGAGCAGGGACGGCCACGCCCCCGGCACGACGGCGAGCGCGAAGGACAGGACCAGCAGTCCGGCCACCACCGCGCGGTCGCCGTCGACCCGCAGGACGAGGGCGGCACCGGCGACGACCAGCGGTGCCAGGAGGACGACGGCTGAGACCCACGCCGCATCGGGGAGGCCGAGCGCCGTGCCGACCACTCCGAGGTCCGGGTCCCGGTCCAGGAGAGCACCCACGTCGGTTGCGTACGACGCCTCCCACACGTAGGCGGCGACCCACCACGCGGACGCGGCCGCCGCCAGGACCGACCACGACACCAACAAGCGCACCCCACCCGGCCGTCGCGACCCGGCTGCCGCCGCCGCGAGTCCGGCCCCCAGCGCGGCGAGTGCCCAGTGCGGGCTACCGGCGCCCGCAAGGCCGAGCCAGGCTGCCGACCGTGCCGCCGCACGCCAGCCGACACTGGCCCCGAGGAGGGGCGTCAGCACCCACGGCACGACTGCGACTGCCAGGCCGTCGCCGGGTGCGCGTACGAGCGTGGTCACCAGCACCGGGCCGCATGCCCAGATGACACCGCCCACCCACGGGGTCCAGGTCGGGTGCATGTCCGGGTGCGCCTCCGCAACGCCGTGCACCGCCGCACCCGACGCGCGGCCCAGGCGGACGGCGCCGACGACGGCGAGCACGAGGACTGCCACGCACCACGCGGTGCGCCCGGCGCCCTCGGTCAGCCCCAGTACGCCGGTCAGCCAGGAGAAGATCGCGAACGGGACGTCACGCAGACCCTGGGCGGTTCCGTCGCCCAGCGTGCCGGCGACGGTCCACCCGTCGGTGGCTTGGTGCAGCGCGCGCGCCGGGTCTGCGGAGACCCGTCCGTAGGCGTCGGTCGTCGGCTGCGTGGCCGTCACCCGCACGGCCACCGCCGCTGCGAGGGCCGACACGACGAGGGTGCGGACACCGGTGACCCGCAACGCTGCTCCTCCCACTCGCCCGGGCGCGACCCGGACCCTGGCTCAGGGTCGGGCGAGCACCCGACCGCACACGACTCCGACGACCAGTGCCACGACGACGTCGGAGCCTACCGGTGGGACGACCACGGCGGACGCCGACAGGGCGACGACCGCGGAGAAGACGAGGGCGGCGGTACCGGCCGCCCAGACCTGCCGGTCCGTGGCGTGCCTCGTCAGCCACCCCACCAGGGCGCCTGCCGCAAGGGGCACGGAGACCGCCGCGAGACCGACGGCTGCCAGAACTCGCGCCGCGCGCCGCGACCTGCGGACGACAGTCCCGTCGGTGCGGGGCAGTGCGGCGGGTGGTCGGCGCACGGGTGACTCCCGGCCCACCCCCCGGACGAGGAGCAGGAGAGCGAGCACGAGCAGTGCCCCCGCCACGAGGAGACCCACGATGATCGACAGCTGGAACGGCCGCTGTGGGGCGTAGTCGATTTCGACGACACCGTCGGTGCCGGCCGGT
>JBQGEH010000739.1:0-2774 GCA_052039515.1 Nakamurella sp.
GGGACTGGGGGGGGGGGCCCGCCGGGGGGGGTAGGTGCGGCCCGGACGGACACCGGTGGACTGCAGGTGGTACCGGTCAGACCGTGTCGGACGACTCGTCCGCGCGGTGCCGACCGGCGTAGGCGGCCGCACCGGCCGCGCCCAGCAGAGCGGCGCCGCCGAGCACGTACAGCCCGGTCTGGTCCTTCTCCGACGCCGCACCGCCACCGGTCTGGACGCCGCCCGAGGGGACGCTGCCCATCTGGCTCATCAGGAACGGCGTGACGGCCTTCAGGACGTCGGCCTGCGCGATGGGCGTCTCGAAAGCGCCCTTGTAGACGCCACCCTCGGCCGGCAGGCCGAGCAGGTTGCCCACCACCGCGGCGTGCCGGGCCTCGACACCGAAGATGCCCGCGGCGGCCTGCAGGACGGTCTTGTCCTTGATGTAGCCGGCCGCTCCGAGATACGCGCCGACGCCGACGTTCTCGAAGGTGACGCTGGTGGTCAGGTAGGTGGCCCGGTCCTTGAAGGCGTCGCCGAACCCGACACCCGGCTTCTCGACGGGGGTCCCGCCGAGCTGCTGGATGGTCTGCGTCAGGGCGGTGACGTGGAACTCCTCGTCGGACTGGATGGTGGCCAGGTAGTCCTTCTCGGTGCCGCTGAGCAGGCCGGCGGCGTTGCCCTGCTGGTAGAAAGCGGCCTCCAGGTACTCCAGCGTCAGGGCGTAGTTGAGAACGTCCACATCGGTGGCGAAGTCGGCCTTGGAGGCCAGGGCCCAGCGGTTGTTCAGCGCGAACAGGGCCTGCTTCGGCGAGACCTGGGTCAGCTGGCCCCGCACGAAATCGGCGCGGGCGGAAGAGATGCTCGTCATGATGGTGATCCCTTTCAGCTGATCAGCGGAGTGACGGCGGCCAGAACGGTCTCCATGGAGGCGTTCTTCTCGATGGGGTTCGGGAACGGGTTGCCACCGATGAGGGTGGCGATGACCGCGGCGTGCCGGGACTCCGACCCGGCGATCGAAGCGGCGGCGGCGAGGATGTCGACGCTCTGGATCAGCGTCACCTGGCCGTGGTAGGCGGTGACTCCGAGCTCCTCGAACACCGAGGCGTTCTTGAGGAAGTTCTCCTTCGAGTCGAACACGCCGGCCGGGTAGGTGATGTTCGGCTTGGCGACCGGAGTGCCGCCCAGGGTGGTGATGGTCTGGGTGACCGCGGTGACGTGCTGGTTCTCGTGGTCGCCGATCGGGGTGACCAGCTCCAGCTCGCGGCCGCTGAGGAAGCCCGCCTGGATGCCCTTGGCGTAGAAGTCCGCCTCCAGGTACTCCAGGGTCAGGGCGTAGTTGAGGATGTCGATGTCCGTGCCGGCCTTCGCGGCCTTGCTGCCGGCCCGGATGCCGGCCTTGAGCTCGGCGGCCTGGGCCGTGGTCGGGACGACACCCGCGGCGAAGGTGGCGCCGACTCCGACGAGCCCCGCCCACTTCAAGAAGGTGCGACGGTCGTGTCCGGTGCTGAACTGCAGCACCGGCTTTCCGTCGAACAGTTGATCGGCCATCATCGATCCCTTTCTGCCATGGGCCGTCTCGCGGCCATGGGTCGTGGGGACAGCGGAAAGGCTGTCCGTGACGCAGATGTCGGGGTGGCTGCGCAGCACGCGGTCGCGTGGGGGCAGTGAGGTACCGGGCGATGGCCGGGACATGGGCCCGCCGGTACGTGCGCGGCGGTCGCACCCGCCGAGTGGACCGGTCCGTGCGAGACCGGTGTGAACCCGCTGTGCGGGCTGGAACACAGGGCATTCGTGACCCGCTGCACAGCGGATGGGTCGGGTCGGGAAATTCTTCCGCCGGTAGTTTCGGCTCACCATGGCCGAGCTCATCGACATCGACGATCCCGTCGACCCACGGGTCGACGACTTCCGCGACCTGACCACCGCCGACCGGCGTCCCGACCGACCCGGCGGTCGGGGGCTGGTGATCGCCGAGGGGACGGTGGTGGTCGAGCGGTTGCTGGCGTCGCCCTACCCGGTGCGCTCGCTGTTGGGGGTGGCGTCGAAGTACGAGGTGCTCGCGCCGGCGCTGGCCGGGGTCGACGTGCCGTACCACCGGGCCTCGGCCGAGGTGATGGCCACGGTGGTGGGGTTTCACCTCAACCGCGGGGTGCTCGCGGTGGCCGACCGGGTGGCGTTCCCGGCTGCGGCCGACCTGATGCGCGGCGCCCGGACGATCGCGGTGCTCGAGGGCGTCGGCGACCACGAGAACCTCGGGTCGGTGTTCCGCAACGCGGCCGCGCTCGGCGTCGACGCCGTCCTGCTGCTGGACGGCTGCGCCGACCCGCTGTACCGGCGGTCGGTGCGGGTGTCGATGGGCAACGTGCTCAAGGTGCCGTTCGCGCCACTGCCCGGACCTGTGGGGGCGGCGCTCGAGTCGTTGCGGTCGTGGGGGTTGACGGTGGCGGCGCTGACCCCGCGGGCGGCCGCGCGGCCGCTGCTGTCCTACGACCGCGGCGACCGGCGGCTGGCCCTGCTGCTCGGCTCGGAGGGACCGGGGCTGACCGACGCCGCCCTGGACGCCAGCGACGTGTGGCTGCGGATCCCGATGGCCGCCGGGGTGGACTCGCTCAACGTCGCCACCGCCGGGGCCGTCGCGTTCGCGACGCTGGCGGCGCCGGGGGAGTGAGGCCTGAGCAGATCAGCGATACCGCAGCGGCTCGGGTCGAACCGCCGCGATCCACTGGTCGAGTGTCAGCAGGTATACGCTCTCGACGGCGCCGCTGTAGAAGATCTCACGACTGTCCTGGATA
>JBQGEH010000740.1:0-1526 GCA_052039515.1 Nakamurella sp.
GGCCAGCGACCCACGCGCCGAGCCGGGGAAGGACCGGTTGAGGTCGCGGCGGTCGGGCAGGTAGCGGTCGCCGGTCATGAAGCCGAGCACGTTGACGATCGGCACCGCGACGAGCGTGCCGCGGAAGGTCTTCGGGTCGAGGCCCGCCATCACCTGGCGCACGACCTCGACGCCGGCGACCTCGTCGCCGTGGATGGCGGCGTTGACCCAGGCGGTGGGCCCGTCCTCGCGACCGTGCACCACCCGCACGGGCAGGGTCACGTCGGAGCCGGTGACCAGTCGGGTGATCGGCAGCTCGAGGGCGCGCACGGAGCCGGCGCGGATGCGGACGCCGCCGATGGCGAAGGACTCCCGAGGCACGGGACAAGCCTAGTGGCGGGGAGTGGGCGGCAGACCCGCCCCGACCGCCTCCTGGGGGTGGAGGGGCCGGGGCGGGCCGGTCTCTGGAGTCACCGGATATCCGGTGACCACCCCGCTTGTCACACCAGATCTGGGCCGACAAGCAGGGAACTCGGGTGCACAGCAGCGCTGCGTCAGCTGTTCTGGGTGGAGGGCTCGGTGCCGGTGTCCGAGCCCGAGTCGGTGTCCGGCTGCCCGTCGCCGTCGAAGTCCGGCAGCTCGCCGGTCGTGCCGCCGTCACCCTGGGTGGCGCCGCCGGGCATGCCGCCCATCTGGCCGTCCATCTCGCCCGGGCCGCCGTCGGGCAGCTCGCGGTCGCCCCAGCCGTCGGTGGTCTGGCCGTCGGTGGTCTGGGTCGTCGCGGTGTCCGACGGGTCCGCGACGGCGTACCCGGCCCCGAACCCCGCACCCCCGATCGCCAGGCCGGCCAGCACGGCCCCGGCGGCGACGGCCCGGCGGCCGGACGGGAGCCGGTCGCGAAGCGTACGCCGGGGGGCGGGCAGCGCCCCTTGGGTGACGGGCTGGGTGCCGGGCTGAGCGTCCTCGACGGAGGGGGTGGGGGTGGGGTTCTCGTTCACGGTTGGTCCTTCGTGGGTGGTGGGTGGGTTCGGGTGCGGCACGTCAGCCGCCCATCGGGCCGCCGCGACCGGCGGGTGCCTCGCCGGCGGTGACGGTGGTGGCGGTGCCGCCGACGGTGACCGCGTAGGTCTCGCCGGCGGTGATGTCGCCGGACGAGAGGACGACGGAGGCGGCGTCCTTCTCGAGCGTCCAGGTCGCGACCTCGGTCCCGTCGGCGTCGGTGACGACGACCTCGGACCCGGTGGCGGCCGTAGAGGACAGCGCGGTGGCGATCCAGCCCTGCGCCGAGTCGGTCGAAGGGGCGACCAGCATCCCGGCGCTGCCGGTGGCCACGAGCGTGCCGCCGCTGACCTCGAACGCCCCGTTGACGTCGAGCGCGCCGTTGCCGTCGGTCGTCGGACCGTGGACGGTGATGTCGCCGCCGGTGACGGTGGCGCTGCCGTTGGAGTCGAGGCCGTCGCCGCTGGCCCACACCTCGTGGGTGCCGCCGTTCACGACGAGGGTGACCGAGTCGTCGGCCGCCATCTCGCCACCGGGCCGGCCGTCCG
>JBQGEH010000741.1:0-3380 GCA_052039515.1 Nakamurella sp.
TCGACGGCGAGGACGGCGTCCGCATCACGCCGGACGGCCCGGTCGACCTGATCACCGCGGACGGCGCCGTACCGCTGGACGGCGAGACCCGTATCTCCCGGCTCGGTCCGGACGGCTTCCCGCTGCTGCGGTCCGGCGACATCACCGTCGACGTGTTCTTCCTGGACGGCGCCGACATCGAGCTGCGCATCTACGACGCCGCCGCCCCGGCCCGGCTCGCCTTCGCCGGCATCGAGGTCGCCGACCACGACCCGGACTGGGTGCGACCCGCGGTCTTCCGGTCCGCCGGCGAGACCCGCGCCACACCGTGGGGTTTCACCCGGGCGTCCGACGACGGGCACACCAAGGCGGTCCCCGGCACGGTGGAGACCACCATCGACGGGGCCGACCAGGCCTTCACCGTGTTCGCCGACGGCTCCTCCCTCGTGCTCGTCTTCGCCGACGCCACCACCGGCCGGACCAGCTACGCCCCGGGTCGTTTCCTGCGGTTCCCCGCGGTCGCGGACGGCGCCACGTTCGCGTTGGACTTCAACTACGCGATCGTGCCGCCGTGCGGGTTCAGCGACTTCTACTCCTGTCCGATCCCGCCGCCGGAGAACCGGATCGCCGTCCCCGTCGTCGCCGGGGAGCTCCGGGCCCGGCCGACCGCGGTCCGGCCGGCCCACTGACCCGTCATCCCCGCGTCACACGGGGATGTGCAGAGCGCCCGGTACAACGCCAGGTTCCGACGATGTGCACATGGGCCTCTTTTGGGCCGCGACCTAGCGTGAAGGGCATTGTCGCCCTCATCCCCAGCTAGGAGCAGTCATGGCGGGCAGCGCCGCACACATCGACGACTACACGCTCTCCCGCGTCCCGACCTCGGCGCGCAACCACTGGTTCGGCATCGCCGTCCAGCGGTTCGGTCAGATCTCGGCGCTGTCCCAGTTCCTGCTGGGCGCCACCCTCGGCTACGGCATGAGCTTCGCCAACGCGTTCCTGGCGATCCTGCTCGGCTCGATCATCGTCGAGGTCATCATGTGCCTGGTCGGGATCATCGCCCAGAAGGAAGGCCTGAACACCGCCCTCCTCGCGCGCTGGACCGGGTTCGGTGAGGTCGGTGCCTCCATCGTCGGTCTCGCCGTCGGCGTCAGCCTCATCGGCTGGTTCGGCATCCAGTCCGCCATCGCGGCCGACTCGCTCAACGCCCTGATGCCCGGCACGCTGCCGAGCTGGCTGTGGAGCCTCATCTGCGGTCTGGCCGTCACCGCCATCGTGGCCTTCGGCTTCAAGGGCATGCAGGTGCTGGCCAACATCACGGTGCCGCTGTTCCTGGTCCTGGTCGGCTGGTCGGTCATCGCCGAGCTGTCCCGCCACGACCTCGGCGAGCTGCTGACCAGCGCTCCCGCCGGGCCGCAGATCTCCGTGCTCGCCGGGTCGGGCATCGTCGCCGGCGGCATCATCGTCGTCGCCATCATCACCGGTGACATGACCCGCTTCAACCGGTCCAAGGCCGATGTCGTCAAGCAGACCGTCGTCGGGGTCAGCCTCGGTGAGTTCGTCATCGGCCTGGCCGGTGTGCTGCTGGCCCACGCCGCGCGCAGCGGTGACATCGTCGCGATCGTCACCTCCTCGATCGGCTTCGTCGGTCTGCTGATCGTCATCACCGGCACGCTGAAGATCAACGACTGGAACCTCTACTCGGCCTCGCTCGGCCTGGTGAACTTCGTGTCGGTGACCTTCCGCAAGCAGCTGCACCGCGTCTCGACCACGCTGATCCTGGGCGTGGCCGGCACCGTGCTGGCCGCGGTGGGCATCCTGTCCAACTTCATGGAGTTCCTCATCGTGCTGTCGGTGGTCTTCCCGCCGATCGCCGGGATCATGGTCGCCGAGTACTTCATCGTGAAGCGCTGGCGCGGGGATCTGGAGTCCAGCCGCCGCAACGACGCGCTGCCGACGACCGCACCCCGGCTCGTCCCCGCCACCCTCGTCATCTGGGCGATCTCCGCGGTGGTCGGCTACTACACGACCTGGGGCATCCCGTCGGTGCTCAGCCTGGTGCTGTCGATGGTGCTGTACGTCGCCGCCGGCAAGCTCAACCTGGTCAACGGCGTCGGCGAGACCCGCACCCCGGAGGCCGACACCGTCGCCGAGCGCACCGCGGTCTGAGCCACCCACCCCGAGACCACCGCCCACGCCGGGCGTCCCGAACCCGAACGCAGGAGAACCACCCGATGCACATCGGTATCGATGTCGGCGGCACCAACACCGACGCCGTCCTCATGGAGGGCATGACCACGCTGGCCGGGGTCAAGCACTCCACCACCCCGGACGTCACCACCGGGATCGTGCAGGCCATCGAGGCGTTGCGGGAGCAGCACCACTTCACCGGAGCCGAGGTGCGCTCGGTGATGATCGGGACGACCCACTTCATCAACGCGCTGGTCGAGGCGCAGCGGCTGGCTCCCACCGCGGCCCTGCGCCTCGGCCTGCCGGCCACGAAATCGCTGCCGCCGCTGGTCGACTGGCCGGCGCCGCTGGTCGCGGCGCTGTCGGCGCGGACGTACCTCGCGCACGGCGGTTACGAGTTCGACGGGCGGCCCATCTCGCCGCTCGACCCGGACGAGCTGGCCGCCCACGCCCGGGACATGCGGGCCCACGGCATCCGCTCGGTGGCCATCTCCAGCGTCTTCAGCCCGGTCAACCACGACCTGGAGACCCGCGCCGCCGAGATCGTGCGGGAGGTCTTCGCCGAGCCCGACGCCGACGGGAACGGCGCGGACGTCGCGATCTCGCTGAGCCACGAGATCGGCCGGATCGGCCTGCTGGAGCGGGAGAACGCGACCATCATCAACGCCGCACTGCGCGAGCTGGCCGGCGAGATCGTCGACGGCCTGACCGCGGCGGCCCGGGCGCAGGGCATCACCGCGCCGATCTACCTGAGCCAGAACGACGGCACGCTGATGGACGAGGACTTCGTCCGCAGCTACCCGGTCGCGACGTTCGCGTCCGGGCCGACCAACTCGATGCGCGGCGCCGCGGTCACCAGTGGACTGACGACCTGCGCGGTGGTGGACGTCGGGGGCACCACCGCCGACATCGGCCTGCTCATCAGCGGTTTCCCGCGCGAGACGGCCGGGGACGTCAAGGTCGCCGGAGTGCGGACCAACTTCCGGATGCCGGACGTGCTCAGCATCGGCATCGGCGGTGGCAGCCTGGTCGACGCCGAGACCGCCGAGGTGGGACCGGGTTCCGTCGGCTACCGGCTGACCACCGAGGCGCTGGTGTTCGGCGGCTCCACGCTGACCGCCACCGACATCGCGGTGGCCGCCGGCCGCGCCGACATCGGTGACGCGAGCAAGGTCGCCCACCTCGACCCCGCTTTCGTGCAGCGGGTGCTC
>JBQGEH010000742.1:0-4340 GCA_052039515.1 Nakamurella sp.
GCCCGATGGCGAGCGGCGGCGTGACGGGTCTGGACAGGTTCGGCCTGGCCCAGCTGGTCGACCCCGGAAGCTACGAGCGCGGCGTCCAGTACTTCCGGTCCGGGCAGGTGCTGTCGGTCCGTCACGACGCTGCCGCGGGCACCGTCACCGGCACCGTGCGGGGGTCCGGCGCCCTCCCCTACGCGGTCACCGTCACCTACACCCTCGGCCCGCACGGCGGTCTGCGGACGGTCGACGCGGCCTGCACCTGCCCCGTCGGGTTCGAGTGCAAGCACGGCATCGCCGTCCTGCTCACGGCGCTGAGCACCGCCACCTCGGGGACCGGGAGCGGCGACCGCGACCTGCCCGACTGGGAACGCGCGCTCGGTGGCCTCAAGACCGGCAAGCGGCACGGCACCGAGACCCTGGGCCTGACTTTCGAGCTCGACCAGGGCACCGCCACCCGCCGGACCGACATCCGCCTGCAGTCCCTGCGCACGCGTCCGGTGCGGATCGGCAAGAACGGTCGCTGGGTGACCACCGGCGCGTCCTGGAGCGACATCCACAACGGCTGGCGGACCGACAGCACCTTCCGTGCCGACCACCTCGAGTTGCTGCGCAGCCTGGCCGCCCTCGACGCCGAGACCGACCGCTTCGGCCGCCGCACCGGCACCGGAACCTGGCTGCGGCTGGACCTCGTGCAGAACCCGGTGCTGTGGGAGCTGCTCGACGACGCCGTCCGCAGCGACCTCGCCCTGGTCACCGCCCGCGGCGGTGTGCTCACCGTCAGCCCGGCACCGGCCGACGTGGTGCTGCACCTGGACAGGGCCGACGGGGAGCTGGAGCTGCGACCCACGCTGACCGTCGGCGGCGCCCCGGTGACCGGTGACGCAGTGCTGCTCGGTGCGCCGGCCCACGGGGTGGCGGTCGCGGTACCCGCGCGGGACGCCGCCACCCGGGCGTCGATCACGCTGGCCCGCTTCACCCGCCGGCAGCACGTCAGCACCGCCGACCTGCTCGACACCGGGCCGATCCGGGTCCCGCCCGCCGACGAGAGCCGTTTCTTCACCGGTTATCTCGCGTTGCTCCAGCAGCACCACCGGATCGAGGTCGCCGATGCGGTGACCGTGCCCGAGTCGCACGGGCCGGTACTCGTCGTCGACGTCCACCCGGAGCCGGAACACGTGACCCGGCTGGCCGTCAGCTGGGACTACCCGCTCGGCGAGCGGTCACGGCCGGTCGCGCTGAACGGATGGCGCGAGGACCTGCCGCGCGACACCGCCGCCGAAGCAGGGGTTCTCGCCCCCGTCCTGAGACTGTTCGCCGGGACCCCGTTGATCACCACCGGCCCGGGCGGCGCGCCCGCGCTGACCCCCGAGGCCACCTTCGGCACCAGCGCCACCATCGACCTCGTCGAGCGCATCCTGCCCGCACTGGCCGACACCGCGGCCGTCCGGGTCCAGATTTCGGGGACCTTCCCCGGCTACCGGCAGGCGCCCGAACAACCGGTGGTCGGCTTCGAGGTCAGCCCGTCCGGCGGCCGGGACTGGTACGACCTGGCCGTCTCGGTCACCGTGGCCGGCGAGCACGTGCCGTTCGTGCTGCTGTTCAGCTCACTGGTCAGCGGCGAAACCCGGATGATCCTGCCCAGTGGCACCTACTTCGCCCTCGACACACCCGCGCTGGTCCGGCTCCGGGACCTGATCACCGAGGCGCGGCTGCTGCAGGACCGACGCGGCGGCCTGCGGATCAGCCGCTACCAGACCGACTTCTGGGCCGAGCTCGAGAAGATCGGCATCCCCGACCGGCAGTCGCGGGAGTGGAACGCCCACATCCGAGCGCTGCGGACCTTCGACGACCGGCCGGTCCCGCTGCCGCCGGACCTGACGACCGAGCTGCGTCCGTACCAGTACCGCGGCTTCCAGTGGCTGTCGCTGCTGCGCCGGCACCGGCTGGGTGGCATCCTCGCCGACGACATGGGCCTGGGCAAGACGGTGCAGACGCTCACCATGATCGCCGCCGCCCGGCACGAGAACCACCACGGGGCACCGTTCCTCGTCGTCGCCCCGACCAGTGTCGTCGGCAACTGGCAGTCCGAGGCGACCCGCTTCTTGCCGGGCCTACGGGTCGCGGTCGTGGAGGGCACGTCCCGGCGGCGGGCCGCGTCCCTCGCCGAGCTGGCCGCCGGCGCCGACGTGGTGATCACGTCCTACACGCTGCTGCGGCTGGAGGACGAGGACTACCAGGCGGTCTCCTGGGCGGGGGTCGTGCTGGACGAGGCGCAGTCGGTGAAGAACCACGACAGCAAGACGTTCTCGGTCATCACCCGACTCGACCGCGAGTTCACCGTGGCGGTCAGCGGCACCCCGCTGGAGAACAACCTGACCGAGCTCTGGGCGCTGTTCCGGCTGGTCGCCCCCGGCCTGCTGCCGGGCCTGAAGCAGTTCACCGAGTACTACCGGACGCCCATCGAGAAGCTCGGCCAGGATGAACGCCTCGACCAGCTCCGACGACGGGTCGCGCCGCTGATGCTGCGCCGCACCAAGGACCAGGTCGTCGGCGAGCTGCCGCCGAAGCAGGAGCAGGTGCTGTCGTTGACCCTGGAGCCCGGGCACCGCGAGGTGTACGACCGGCTGCTCGCCCGCGAGCGGCAGAAGGTGCTCGGCATGCTGGAGGACGTCGACGGTCAGCGGTTCGCCATCTTCCGTTCGCTGGGGCTGCTCCGGCAGGCCAGCATCGACCCCGGCCTCGTCGACCCCGAGCACGACCACGTCGGCTCGACCAAGCTGACCGTGCTCAGCGAACTGCTCGAGGACGTCGTCGCCGGCGGTCACCGGGCCCTGGTGTTCAGCCAGTTCACCCGCTTTCTGCAGCGGGTCCGCACCCGACTCGACCGGGACGGCATCGGCTACCAGTACCTGGACGGCAGCACCCGGAAACGGAGCGAGGTGGTGGACGCGTTCCGGCAGGGCACCGACCCGGTGTTCCTGATCAGCCTCAAGGCCGGGGGCCTCGGCCTCAACCTCACCGAGGCCGACTACTGCATCCTGCTCGACCCGTGGTGGAACCCGGCGACCGAGATGCAGGCCGTCGACCGCGCGCACCGCATCGGCCAGTCCCGGACGGTGATGGTGTACCGGCTGGTCGCCAAGGACACCATCGAGGAGAAGGTCGCGCTGCTGCAGGCCGACAAGACCGCCCTGTTCGACGGGGTCCTCGGCGAGCGGGGCGACGGGGTCACCGGCGGCGGTGCGCTGAGTGCCGCAGACATCCGGGCCCTGGTGGGGTGACGCGGCGGTGGCGTTAGGGTCGTCCGATGGCCGCCGACACCGCACCCGAACGTGAAGTCCTGAGCTGGGAGCTGTTCGGCTCCGCGTCCCGCGAGCTCGCCCAGCAGATCGCCGACAGCGGGTTCCGCCCCGACATCGTCGTCGCCATCGCCCGCGGCGGTCTGCTGCCCGCCGGCGCCCTGGCCTACGCACTCGGAACGAAGGCGGCCGGCACCCTCAACGTCGAGTTCTACACCGACATCGAGGAGACGCTCCCCGACCCGGTCGTCCTCGCTCCGCTGCTGGACACCGACGCGCTGCAGGGCAAGTCGCTGCTCGTCGTGGACGACGTCGCCGACTCCGGGCGGACGCTGGACCTCGTCATGCGGCTGCTCGCCGAGCACGCCACCGACGCCCGCTCGGCGGTGCTCTACACCAAGTCGCGCACAATCATCCAGCCCGACTACTCCTGGCGGGCCACCGATCTGTGGATCACCTTCCCGTGGTCGGCGCAGAAGCCGGTGAACGGGATCGCCGCGGTCGACGACGCCTGAGCTGCCCGGGTCGCACGTCGCCCTGGTGCATTGCGGCATTCCGCCGAGCGGATCAGGACGACACCCGGACGGGACGACCGGATTCCATCCGGTGGCGGTATGTCCGCAACGCCCGATCCGTCACACTCGACGCGCTGCAGCGAGTCCCTGTCGTCACGTCCGCCCATCGACATCTCCGTTGACGGACCGGGTGTCGACGCGTGCCGGTCACGCGCCGCTGTGGAGGGTTCCCATGAAGCGTTCCGTCGTCGCCGCCGTCCTCGCTCTCACCGTGGTGGCCGGTGGCAGCCTGACCGCCGCGGACGGCGTCCGGTTCGGTACCGCCCACGACCCGACGGTCCGGGTGTTCGAGCTGCGCTACCCGGCGGGTTCGTACTCCGGATGGCACTCCCACCCGGGTGTGGTGATCGCGGTCGTGCGCAGTGGCACCGTGCACCGACAGTCCGGCTGCGAGGTCGAGACGTTCACCGCGGGAGACGCTTTCACCGAGGTGGGCGACCACTTCGTGGCCAACACCGGACCGGTGGACGCCGTCCTG
>JBQGEH010000743.1:0-1896 GCA_052039515.1 Nakamurella sp.
CCTACCTGCGGCTGACCGAGGCGATGAACTCCCACGACCTCGGCCGTGGCCGTGGCGGGCTCGCCGCCGCCCGGGAGCGGATCACCGCCGAGCTGACCGTCGCCGTGGTCGACTCCGACCGGCTCTTCCCGCCGCACCTCGGGTTGGAGCTCGCCGCCGCGCCGACCACCCGGCCGGTGATCACCATGCAGTCGGAGTTCGGCCACGACGGGTTCCTCATCGAGGCCGATCAGGTCGCCGACGCCGTCGCCGGGGCCGTCGCCTCGGTCCGGGCCACCGTCGGTGGGGCGGCACCGCGGCGCTGACCGGCCGGCCGCCCAGCGCTCCGGTCCACGCACCGACGACCACCCGACCCGGTACGCCGCCGGACGGCGCACCCGCGCGCCCCGTCCGGTGAGCGCAGCCGGGGTGTGACCCGGGTCACCACGAGGCCCGGGTGGACCGTCCGGCGGAATCGCCGTCCCGAAAGTTCAGCGTCGGTCCGCGACCCTGGTCCCATCGTCGACGATGGGAGTACCTTCCGTGCTGACCGCTCGGACCGTCCGGGCGCCTCGGGAACGGAGCAGGTGTGCGGACAGGCTTCCGATGGACCGCCGGGACAGCGGCGGCCCTGCTGATCACCACGATGATGTCGTCCCCCGCGGGGGCCACCGGCGACGGGCGTGGCCACGGGCACGGGGACCCCAGCGGGATCACCGTCGTGGCAACGGGTCTCGAGGGCCCCAGGCAGATCTCCGACCGGGACGGTGGACGTCGCATCCTCGTCGCCGAAGCCGACGCCGGCCGGGTGTCGTCGGTCAACCCCCGCAACGGCCGGGTCACCCCGGTGCTCACCGACCTCGGTGCCGGACTGGTGCAGGGTGTGGACCGGGTCCGCGGCCAGACCCTGATCGCCATCGGCGAGCCGGGGCCGGAGGAGGAGGGCGCACCGCCGCCGCCGCCCGCGCCGTTCGGTACGTCGGTGCTGCTGGGCTCCCGCGGCGGTCAGACCCCCGCTGTGCTCAACGATCTCGCCTCATTCGAGCGGGACAACAACCCCGACGGCCAGCCCCAGTTCGGCGACGACGGCGGACCGCTGGACGCCCTGTCCAATCCGTACTTCGTCCGGGCCCACCGTGACGGCAGCGCTTTGATCGCCGACGCCGGTGGCAACGACGTGCTGTTCCGCACGACCAAGGGTGACCTGAAGCTGTTCCGGGCCCTGCCGCTGATCACCGACGGCATCTGCGCCGAGGTGCCCAACAACGACCCGACGGTCTTCGGCTGCGACGCCGTCCCGACCGGCATCGCCTACGGCAACCACGACGACGTCTACGTCTCCGCCCTGGGTGCGCTGGTGCCGGGTGCCGGGCGGGTGTTCGTCTACGACTGGGCCAAGCGCGATCCCATCCGCGTCATCGACGGTCTCACCGGCGCCGCCGGTGTGGCGGTGGACCGCGCCGGGAACGTCTACGTGTCCGAGCTGCTGGAGGGCGCCCCGGAGGACCCGACGAACCCGCCGGAGGGCTTCGACCCGGCCACCGTCGGTCAGATCGTCAAGATCGCCCCGGACGGAACCCGCACCTACGCGCAGGTCACCATGCCGGCGGGGCTGCTCATCCACCAGGGGAAGCTCTACGCCGCCGCCTGGGCGGTCGCCGGTCAGCTGGGCATCCCCGCGGCCGGTCAGATCGTCCGGGTCGACGACAAGGCGTTCGTCTCCGCACCCGCGTCCTGAGCCGAACGGTCCCGGGCCGTACCCGGCCCGGGACCGTGCCCGATCACCGCCGGATCGGGAACCGCAGGTGCAGCACGCGATCGCCCGCCACCACCTCCGGATCACCGAGCAACCAGGGCGGGCCCGCCCAGTCCCCGAAGAACCGCCGGCCGCGCCCCAGCACGACCGGGGCGAGATCC
>JBQGEH010000744.1:0-2931 GCA_052039515.1 Nakamurella sp.
ACACCGTGCTGCGGCTGCGCAGCGAGGGCAACCTGCCGCCGAAGGTGCTCAGCGACGTGCTGGAGGTGCTCGACGTCGAGGAGGCGCTGGTCACCAGCTGGGCCGAGCCGGACCTGGTCGCCGACCGGGACGAGGTCCTGCTGGCGCCGGAGCCGCTGCGCGGCGGCTGTGACCACCTCGCCGAGGCGCCGGTGTCGCTCAAACCCAAGAGCGCCGGGGTCTGCGAGGACTGCCTGCGGGAGGGCACCCAGCCCGTCCACCTGCGGATGTGCCTGAGCTGCGGCAACGTCGGCTGCTGCGACTCGTCGGTGGGTCGGCACGCCGACCGGCACTTCGCCGAGACCGGCCACCCGGTGATGCGCAGCATCGAGCCGGGTGAGGCGTGGCGCTGGTGCTACGTGGACACCCTGGTCGGCTGACGCGGCTCAGCCGACGGCCGTCCGCACCTCGGCGGCCACGTCGTGCAGGACGGCGGGCACCGGGGACGGGGCCGGCAGCGGGATGTCGAGGTCCAGCCAGCTCACGCAGCCGCCGTACTCCGGCCGGCGGGGCAGCACGACCGGGGCCGGCAGCGGCACGGCGTGCACGACCAGCGCGGTGAGCTGGTGCCGCGGACGGAAGTCCAGGCGGTGGCGGCGCACGGACTCGGTCGTCCACAGATGCCACGGCTCCAGCGCCGTGATCGCGTCGGGCCGCGCGACCGGGACCGCGGCCACCACCGTCGCGGCGGCCCGGACGGTCACGTGGTCCGGAGTCGCGTCGGCCGCTCCGGCGGCGAGCAGATCGGCGAACTCCGGTCGGGTCGACTCCGGGTGGGTGTGCGCGTACGTGGGGAACAGCAGGAACCGGTCGGCCCCGACGGCGAACCGCTTCTCGTGGATGCCGCCCGTGCGTCGCAGCACCGTCGGCCGACCGGCGAGCAGGGCGTGGACGGCCGCGCCCCACTCCTTGAGAGCCGGGGTCACGACTCCACGGCGCGGTGGTCGCCGTCGGGCCGCTTGACCTCCACCCCGCCCCAGAACGCCAGGCCGTTGATCCGCACCACCGGACCGCCGGGCCGGCCCTGGCAGTGCGCCTTGTCCTCGAACGCACCCATGACGCCGACGCCGCTGACGACCACCGTGGTGTCGGGATCGACCACGACGACGATGCCGCCCATGATCGCCACCGCGGTGATCGTCACCTCCCGGGCCGCGTAGTTGGCCTGAGTCAGATCGATCTCGATGCCGCCCCAGAAGGCGACCGCGGTGAACTGCGCCGGTACCGTCCACACGCCCTTGCGCTGCGACCCCGACATCACCGCGATCGCCGCCGACGAGGTCGGCGTACCGCCCACCCGGTCCGGCGACGGGCCGGTCACCGGGGACGGGGACGTCAGGCGGACCGGTACCGGGAGGTCCGCGGTGAGCGGGTCCAGCTCCCCGACGGTGCGGGACCGGTAGACCACGTCCAGCCGCTCCTGCAGCTCGGTCATCGTCAGCCGGCCCTCGCCGACCGCCACCTGCAGCGCCCGGGCCACCCGTTCCCGGTCCGCGTCGGACGCGCGCATCCGGCCGGGGTCGTGCGGAACGAGCTCGTCGGACATGCCGCGATGCTAACCAGCGGACCGCCGGTAGCCGCAGCGGCGGTGCGGGCACTGTCGGGGAGAGGGCCCACGGCAGAACGCGCCGGAACGGGACCCGGGCAGGAGGATGCCATGACCGACGCCGAGACGCGGCTGGACGAGATCCGGGACGACTGGCAGTCGATGACCCCGCAGGACCGGGAACGGGCGGAGGCCGAGCTCGCCCGGCTCCGGGACGGACTGGACAGGGAGGCCGACGCCGGGCTGATCGAGCGCATCGAGGCGCTGCGCGCCGATCTGCACCTGACCGTCGGTCTCGAGCCACCCGGCGAGGAGCAGGGCTTCAAGGGCTGACCCCACGGTCGCGCGGGATCCCCATCCTCCGCACACCGGTTCCGGACGGACCTCGCACCGTCCGGGGTACTCAGCTGCCGACGGACACCCGCCGGACCACGTCCCGACGAGGAACGCCGGCCGCGACTCCCTCGATCGCGGCCTGGACGTCCGCCCCGACGGGCGGGGATGCGGGAGGCCGCCATGGCCGGCACGACCACGGACACGCAATATTCCGGGCACACGGACGAGGTGCCCGCCTCCCACGACGCCGTCGGACAGCCGCACGACGCGGCCGCCGAAGGGCCGGTCGCGGCGGCGGAGCGGGAAGCCGACCGCCGCAGCACCCCGGAGCACCCGATGGGCCGACTCGGTCCGCGCTTCGACCGGCGGTCGCCGTTCCTGGTCGCGGTGGCCGCGACCGTCGGCGTCGCCGTCACCTACGGCGCGATCGAGCTGCTGGCGCTGGCCGGTCACGTGCTGGTGCTCATCGGGGTGTCGCTGTTCCTCGCCGTCGGGACGGACCCCGCCGTGTCGTGGCTGGTGACCAAGCGGTTCCCGCGGTGGCTGGCCGTGCTGACCGTCGTGCTGGCGGTGGTGGCGGCGGTCGCCGGGTTCGTGCTGGCCGCGGTCCCCGCCATCTCCAGCCAGGTCGCGCAGCTGGTCGACGCGGTGCCCGGATACGTCCAGCAGCTCAACGACCACAACAGCTTCCTGGGTGGCCTGAACGACCGCTTCCAGATCGAGACGAAGGTGCAGTCGGCGCTGTCCACCTCCGGCGGCAGCATGGTCGACTGGCTGCTCGGGGTCGGCGCGGCCGTCTTCACCGCCTTCGCCGACGCGCTCATCGTCATGGTCCTGACGATCTACTTCCTGGCCGCCATGCCGCAGATCCGCACCTGGGCCTACCGGCTGATCCCGCACACCCGGCGGCCGCGGGCGATCCTGCTCGGGGACGAGATCCTGGCCAAGGTGGGTGGCTACGTGCTCGGCCACCTCATCGTGTCCGCCGTCGCCGGCCTGCTGACCTACGG
>JBQGEH010000745.1:0-4078 GCA_052039515.1 Nakamurella sp.
CCCGTTTCCGCGGGTCCGGCCGTCAGCGGACGGGGCGCCGGAACACCGCCCGCCAGAACATCCGCCCGCCCGCCCGGTCGGCGTGCAGCCGCTCGACCGACACCGGGTCGAGAAACTGTGCGAAGGCGTCGATCTCGTCACGGGTGAGGGGCCACGGCGGGCCCTCGTCCGGGTCCTCGGTGGGCTCCAGCGCCGCCATGACGGACAGCAACCGGCCGCCGGGCGCGACCAGGTCGGCCACCGCCGCGGTGGTGGCGGCACGGAGCTGCCGGGGAAGCGCCTGCACCGTGTAGACGTCCACCACCAGCGCGAAAGCGCGGTGCCACTCCGGCGGTACCGCGAACAGATCGGCCTGCCGGTAGTCGACCGGAGAACGCGGATAGCGGGCCCGCACCAGCTCGATCGCCGTCGGCGAGATGTCGAACGCCGTCGTCGGTACGCCCCAGCCGGCGACGTGCTCGGCGTCGGCCCCCAGGCCGCAGCCGACCACCACCGCCGACGCCGGTCGGTCCTCTCCCTCGTTGGCGGTCCACCCGGTCAGCAGGGGGTGCGCCTCACGGGAGTCCCAGGGCATCGTGGTCGTCCCGTCCCGGGCGCCGGACCAGAGTCGGTCGAACCACCCCGTCGCGTCGCCGGCCGCCACGGACGCCTGCGTAAGCCGGTCCGCCTCCGCGGGCCACGGCCGGGGCGCCGGCTCGGCCCCGCCGTGCTGCGTCGTCATGCGCGCAGGGTAGTCCCGGACGGCCGGCCCGGTCGTGGGATCATCGACCGATGTCGGTCACCGCGCGCTACCTGATGATCAGCCAGGACGAGCTGACCGGTCTGCTGGACGCCGGAGTGGACCTCCTGGACGAGGTCCGCACTCTGGAACGCGACGACGCCCACGAGGTGCTCGATCTCGGATCGCTGTGGGACGCCGTGCATTTCGTCATCACCGGGGTCAGCGCCTCGACGCCGCTGGACGACGACCCGATCAGCGACGCCATCGTCGGCGTGCAGCTGTTCTTCGAGGACGACGACGCGGACTTCATCGCCTTCACCCCCGCGCCGGACCTGCCGGCGCTCATCGACGCGCTGGCCGCGGTGGACGTGCCCGCGCGGGGACGGGCGTTCACGCCCACCCCCGCCCAGCGGGTGGAGGCGTACCCCGACGGCATCTTCGACGGCGACCGCGAGGACCTGGTCAGCCGGGTGTTCACCGCGGTCGAGTCGCTCATCGACTTCTACCAGCGGGCGGCCGCGGCGGGGCGGCACGTCATCGTCAGCATCGTCTGACCCGAGGCCGGTCAGGCCCGCCAGGTGCGCAGTCGCCGCCCGTCGTTCCTGAAACCGCTTCGCTCGTAGAACGTGTCGAGGCCTGCGGGCGCTCCCGCGACCATGACGACGTCGACCACGGCGGCACCGACCGACTCGGCCCACACCAGTGCATCCGACACGAGCCGCTGACCACACCCATGTCCGCGGTGGTCGGGAACGACGTACAGGTCCTGCAGTTCGCCGACGAGCCCATCCTCCAGTCCGAAGACCGTCGTGGTCACGGCGAAGCCGACGACCTCGCCGTCCGCGGTCCGGGCGACGGCGACCCTGGCGCCGACGGTGCTCGCGAGCCGGGCCAGCCGTGGCGCGAGCAGCTCCGCAGGCGTGTTGAAGCCGTCCTCCCGGTAGAAATCAGCCGCCAGCCGGACCACCTTCTGGAGGTCCCCGGGTCGCGCCGCGGCGATCAGCACGCACATCGCGGCGACGCTACCGGCACCACCGCCACCCGTGCGGGCCTGTCCACGACCGGCACCGCCGCCCTAACCTCGCTGCCATGACCACACCCGACGACCTCGGCGACTTCCCGTTCGACGGCGACGAGGAGACCAACCTGCTGGGGGAGCTGAACCGCATCCGCGGCACCTTCATCTGGAAGTGCAGCGGTGTGGACGCAGCCGGCATGCGGGCCACGCTGGGTCCGTCCACGATGACGCTGGGCGGGCTGGTCATGCACCTGACCTACGTCGAGCAGACCAAGTTCACCTGGCTGCTCCGGGGCGAGGACCCGGGAGCGCCGTGGAACCAGGAGCACGACGACCCCGACTGGGAATGGGCCGAAGCCGCCCGACACGCGCCGGAGGACCTCATCGCGACCTGGCGGGCGGCGGTGGCCGCGTCCCAGCGGGCGGTGGCCGCCGCCGTGGCCGAGGGCGGGCTCGGGGCGGCCCCCGCGGTGGCGCCCGGTGGCTTCCGCACCACGGTCCGGCGGCTGGTCGTCGACGTCATCGAGGAGTACGCCCGGCACACCGGACACGCCGATCTCATCCGGGAGTCCGTCGACGGCCTCGTCGGTGAGGACCCGCCCCGGTGAACGACGCCAGGGGCACTGACGCCGACATCCTCGCCATGAGCGCCCGGTTGCGACGCCAGACCGCCGACTGGCTGGACACGCTCGACGACGCGCAGCTGGATCATCCGTCGCTGTGCGGCCGGTGGCGGGTCCGCGACGTCGCCGGTCATCTCACCGCTGCCGTCACCCTGGGCAACGGCGCTCTGCTGCGCCAGGTCCTGCGCCGCCGCGGGAACGTGCACCGGGCCAACGCCGACCTGGCCGTCGCCGAGGCCCGGCGGCCCGCAACCGAACTGGCCGCCCGGCTCCGCGACCACGCCGACACACCCTTCGCCCCACCGGTCGTGGGCGCACGGGGACCGCTCACCGACCTGCTCGTCCACGACGGGGACATGCGGATCCCGCTCGGGCTGTCGCTGCGGGTCGAACCGGAGGCCGCCACCGTGGCGCTGGGGTTCCTGACCGGCTCGGCTCCGGGGTTCGTCCCGCGCGGGCGGCTGCGCGGGCTGCGTCTCGTGGCCTCGGATCTGGGCGCCGCCTGGGGCGACGGAGCCGAGATCGTCGGAGCGGCACGCGATCTGATGATGGCCGTGTGCGGACGGCGGGCCACCCTCCACCGGTTGAGCGGTCCGGGCGCAGCGGTGCTGGCCTCTCGTGTCCGGGGCTCCTGACGGTCCGGGCATGACCGACGACACTCCGCCCCGGGCGGCGGCGCTGCACGACCTCCGCGCCGCCGAGGCCGCCCGCGTCCTCGGCCTGCTCGATCCGGCCGGTCTGCCGACCCGCGCACAGGAGTGGGTGCGCCACGGGCTGACGACGCCGGCGGTGCGCGCCCTCGCGTCGGGCGGTGTCGCCGGACCGGAGGTGCTGCTGGCCACCGCGGCCTCCGAGCTGGGCGTGTCGATACCGGACGACGCCACCGCGCGGGCGGTGCACGCCCGGCAGGTCATCGCCATCACCGCGCGGGGTGGTGACGCGGGGGCTGCCCTCTTCGCCCTGTCCAACAGCGTGACCGACGGGGTCACCGCACGGCTGCGGGCCCGCTGGCGTCGCCGGCCGGATCGCCGGTGAGGCGGCGACGGGGCCGTGCGTCACCGCGCACCCGGTGGGGGTTGACCGCCGCGGCGGTGCTGCTGCTGGCGGCGGCGGTGTCCACCGGCGCCCGCGGCGACCGGTCCCCGGCGCCGTTGCTGTTGATCGCCCTCGTGGTCGGGGCCTTGGCGTGGCGCGCCCACCGGCGCCGCTGACACCGGTCCTGAACCCGTGGGCCGGCTCACGTTCCGGACGGCGAACGCCCGCGCTGCGATCCTTCTCACTGCCCGACGCCTGAATCGATACCGGTGCGATAGAGGGACCGTCGCCCACCGTGGCCGCCGAACCAGTCCGGCGGCCCGTCGCGAACGTCGTCCGGCTCGTCCGAGACCTGTTCGTGACAGCCGTGTGTCGAGGGTCTCCCCACCTCGCCCGCCGGCGGTCTGTGATCCCCGGAACAGCGCCGGCGTGGACCGCCGGGGCCGTTGTAGGTTCGCCCCACCGAAGCGGCCGACGGTGGCCCCACGGTGACCGAACCGGACCCGGAGCGCTCACCGCGGGCCGGGAACCGTTGTCCGCGAACACATCCGACGCGGCGACGCGGACTCGACGAGGAGCCCCTCCCTGATGACCGAAACCCTGACCGCCCTGCTGGCCGAACGTGCGCAGGCCCCGCGGGTCTCCGACGAGACGCCGGTCGACCTGAGTCGCGCCAGCTGG
>JBQGEH010000746.1:0-11954 GCA_052039515.1 Nakamurella sp.
CTCGTCGACGAGGTCGAAGGCGAGCGCGGAGATGAGCACCCCGGCGCCGAACGCCATCACCGAGGCCACCACCCGCGGCGGCACCCGGACGAACCAGGCCACCGCGGCGCCGAGGACCAGCGCGAGGCCGCCCACCAGTCCCCAGAACCCGGCCTGCAACGGCAGCGACATCCGACCTCCCGACCCGTGGCTGCACGGACCGCCGGACGTGTCGACGGGCAGTGCGTGGTCTACCCCGTCCGGCCGTGGGTATCCCACTGGGGTCGGCGTTCCCGCCGCCGGGCCGGTTGAACCGCAGCCATCCCGCCCGGGCCGCGCCCTCGCACGGGGCGGCACCGTTCGTGGAGGAACCCCATGACCTCGACCTCGTCCCGACCGCTCGCCCTGGTCACCGGTGCGTCCAGCGGGATCGGCCTGGAACTCGCCCGCCAGTTCGTCGCCCACGGCTTCGACGTCGTCGTCACCGCCGAGGACGACATCGACGCCGCCGCCGCGACCCTCGCCGACGGGACGGCGACCGTCATCCCGGTGCGGGCCGACCTGTCGGTGCCGGGCGCCGCGGAGACCGTGCTGGCCGCGGTGGCGGCGACCGGTCGCCCACACGCCGCCGCGGCCCTCAACGCCGGGTTCGCCAACGGCGGCCGGTTCGTCGACATCCCGCTCGCCGACGAGGTGGCGTTGATCGCGGTGAACGTCACCGCTCCGGTGCACTTCGCCAAGCGGCTGCTGCCGGCCATGCTCGAGCGGGGCGAGGGGCGGCTGCTGTTCACCTCGTCGGTGGCGGCGACCATGCCTGGCCCGTACTACGCCACCTACGCCGCGTCCAAGGCCTTCGTGCAGTCCTTCGCCGAGGCGGTCCGCCACGAGCTGAAGGACACCGGGGTGACGGTCACCGCGCTGCTGCCCGGGCCCACCGACACCGACTTCTTCGCCTCCGCCGACATGCTCGACACCCCGGTCGGGACGGCGAAGAAGGACCATCCGGCCGACGTCGCGCAGGACGGTTTCGAGGCCATGATGGCCGGCAAGGACTCCGTCGTCGCCGGCTCGTTGAAGAACAAGGCGCAGGTGGTCGGGGGCGCGGTGCTCCCGGACACCGCCAAGGCGGCTCTGCACGCCGGGATGACCAAACCGGCCGACGACTGATCCGCACAGGGCGGGCGGCCGCCGCCGCCCGCCCCACCGCCGTCAGCGGTCGAGCTCGCCGCGGATGAAGCGCTCGACGTTGTCCCGGGCGTCGTCGTCGCCGAACTGCACGGGCGGGGACTTCATGAAGTAGGCGCTGGCGCTCTCGATCGGGCCGCCCAGGCCGCGGTCGAGGGCGATCTTGGCCGCCCGGATGGCGTCGATGATGACGCCGGCGGAGTTGGGGGAGTCCCACACCTCGAGCTTGTACTCCAGCGACAGCGGGGCGTCGCCGAACGCGCGGCCCTCCAGGCGGACGTAGGCCCACTTGCGGTCGGTCAGCCACGGCACGTGGTCCGACGGGCCGATGTGCACGTTGTCTCGTCCCATGTCCCGCGGCACCTGGCTGGTCACCGACTGGGTCTTGGAGATCTTCTTCGACTCCAGCCGGTCGCGCTCGAGCATGTTCTTGAAGTCCATGTTGCCGCCGACGTTGAGCTGCATGGTGCGGTCCAGGGTGACCCCGCGGTCCTCGAACAGCTTGGCGAGCACCCGGTGGGTGATGGTCGCGCCGACCTGGCTCTTGATGTCGTCGCCGACGATGGGAACCCCAGCGGCACGGAACTTCTCGGCCCACTCGGGAGTGCCGGCGATGAACACCGGCAGCGCGTTGACGAACGCCACCCCGGCGTCGATGGCGGCCTGCGCGTACATCTTCACGGCGTCCTCGGAGCCGACCGGCAGGTAGCAGACGAGGACGTCGGCGCGGGCCTCGCGGAGGGCGGCGACCACGTCGACGGGCTCGGCGTCGGACTCCTCGATGGTCTCCCGGTAGTAGCGGCCGAGGCCGTCCAGGGTGGCGCCGCGCTGCACGATCACGCCGGTGGGCGGCACGTCGGCGATCCGGATGGTGTTGTTCTGCGACGCCGAGATCGCCTCGGCCAGGTCGGTGCCGACCTTCTTGGCGTCGACGTCGAAGGCGGCCACGAACTCGAGGTCGGACACGTGGTAGTCGCCGAAGGTGACGTGCATGAGGCCGGGGACCCGGCTGTCGGGGGCGGCGTGCCGGTAGTACTCGACCCCCTGGATGAGCGAGGACGCGCAGTTGCCGACGCCGGCGACGGCGACGCGGATGGGATGGGCGGGACGGTGGTCGGCACGGGAGGGTGCGGCACTGGTCATGATCGGAACTCCTGGGAGACGCGGACGGATGCCCCCAGGTTACAAGCGTGCACGTATGTCACATGACATGTGGTCGCTGTTGTCACACCCGATGGCCGGGCCGGGTCCGCGGGTCAGCCCCGGGCGACGGCCTCGAGCAGTGGTCGCAGCCGCAGCGGCATCGCCTCGACGAGGGAGATGGCGGTGTTGGTGCGGACCACCCCCTCGATGGTCAGCATCGTGTTGGTGATGCGCAGCAGGTCCGGGGTGTCGCGTGCGACGACCTTGACCAGGAAGTCGTACTCGCCGGTCATGGCGTGGATCTCCACCACCTCGGGGACCGACCGCAGCCCGGCCACCGCGCTGCCGCCGGAGGACTGGCTGATCGCGATGGACACGAACGCCACCAGGTCGTGACCCATCGCGGCCGGGTCGATCCGCCGGCTGAACGACCGCAGCGCGCCGCCGTCGGACAGCCGGCGCAACCGGGCGTGGACGGTGTTGCGGGCCACCCCGAGCGAGCGGGCCAGCGCCAGCGTCGTCGCCTCCGGGTCGTCGTCCAGGGCGAGCAGGATGCGGGCGTCCAGCGGGTCGATCGTCTCCATGATGAGCATTCTGGCATCGCGCTGGCGGTCAATAGAGCATCCTGCGCAGACTGAGACGGCTGTGTTGCGCAGATTGCGGCACGTTCTGAGACTGGACGCATGTCGCCCTCCGTCGTCGCCCCGCCCCGCCCCGCCCTGCGCGCCGCGGTGGCCGCCCTGCCCGCCTATGTCGCCGGCCGTCGGTCCGCGTCCGAGCTCACCGCGGCGCTGGCCTCCAACGAGAGCCACCTCCCGCCGCTGCCGTCGGTACTGGCGGCGGTGCATGCGCAGGCGGCGCGACTCAACCGCTATCCCGACATGGGCGCGGTCGCGCTGCGGGAGCGGATCGCCGCCCACCTGGGGGTCGACCTGTCCGAGATCGCCGTGGGCCCCGGCAGTGTCGGGGTCCTACAGCAGATCATCGCGGCCACCTGCGACGCCGGGGACGAGGTCGTGCACGCCTGGCGCTCGTTCGAGGCCTACCCGATCCTGGTCGGACTGGCCGGGGCGCGCAGCGTCGGGGTGCCGCTGCGGCCGGACGAGGGGCACGACCTGGACGCGATGGCCGCGGCCGTCACCGACCGGACCCGGGTGGTGATCCTCTGCTCGCCGAACAACCCGACCGGGGTGTCCATCGGGGCCGCCGCACTCGACCGCTTCCTCGACGCGGTGCCCGGCGACGTGCTCGTCGTCCTCGACGAGGCCTACACGGAGTTCGTCACCCGCCCGGACCCGATCGACGCCCTGGACCAGTTCCGTCGGCGCGGGAACGTCTGTGTGCTGCGGACGTTCAGCAAGGCCCACGGTCTCGCCGGTCTGCGGGTCGGGTACGCCGTCGCGCCGGCCGAGCTGGCCGAGGGTCTGCGCCGCGCCGCCCTGCCGTTCGCGGTCAGTGGTCTCGCTCAGGCCGCCGCCGTCGCCGCCCTGGACGCGGTGGACGAGATGCGTTCCCGGGTGGCCGATGTCGTGGCCGAGCGGCACCGGATGACCGCGGCGCTGCGGGCGGCCGGCTGGCCGCTCCCCGACAGCGACGCCAACTTCGTCTGGCTGCGGACCGGCAACGCGGCGCGGGTGCGGATCGTCGACGCGATGGCCGACGCCGGGATCCTGGTCCGCGGCTACGCCGGGGACGGCGTGCGCATCACCGTCGCCGACCGCGCCGCCGGCGACCGGGTGCTGGCCGTCCTCGACGATCCCGCCCGATACCTCTGACATCCGCCGCCGCACAGGAGCTCTCGTCATGAACCGCACCACCACCGTCACCGCCCCGGCCGTCCCGGCCCCGTTCCCGGTCGCCCCCCGGCACACCGTGTTCGAGGACGTCGTCGGGTTGCTCACCGGCACCCTGCTCGCGTCGTTCGGGCTGTTCCTGCTCAAGACCGCGGAGGCGGTGACCGGCGGCACCGCCGGGCTCGCGCTGCTGCTGAGCTACCTGGTCCCGCTGCCCTTCGGGGCGGTGTTCTTCCTCGTGAACGTCCCGTTCTTCGCGCTGGCGCTGTGGAAGAAGGGCCTGCAGTTCACGGTCCGGACGGCGATCGCCGTCGGGCTGGTCGGCGTCTTCGCCGAACTCCACCCGCGGGCGGTGCACCTGCAGGACCTGAACCCGGTGTACGCGGTCATCCTCGGGAACCTGCTGGCCGGGGTGGGACTGCTGATCCTGTTCCGCCACCAGGCGAGTCTGGGCGGCTTCAACATCCTGGCGCTGATCCTGCAGGAGCGCGTGGGCTGGCGCGCCGGGTACGTCCAGATGGCCCTGGACCTCACCGTCATCACGGTCGCGCTGACCGTGGTGACCCCACTCAACGTGCTGCTGTCGGCGGCCGGCGCGGTGGTGCTGAACCTGGTGCTGGCGCTCAACCACCGGCCGGGCCGCTACCAGGGGCTCTGAGCGCCCGCCCGACGCAGGGCCGCCTCGGCCAGCGGCAGGTCCTCCGGGAACGTGATCTTGAGGTTCTCCGGGTCACCCGGCAGCCAGATCAGCGGCTCCGGCCGGTACCGCTGGAAACACGCGGCGGTGTCGGTGCCGACGAAGCCGTCGGTGGCGGCCCGACGGTAGGCGTCCAGCAGCGGCCCGCTCCGGAACCCCTGCGGCGTCTGGGCTCTCACGATCTGTGGCACGTCGGTGAGGTCCAGCGTGCCGTCCGGGCCGACCGTGCGCATCTCGTCGGACGCGACGCCGGGGAAGACGGCGCCGTGCGCGCGGGCGGCGTCGATCAGCCGGGTGATCAGGTCGGGCGTCACCACGGGACGCGCACCGTCGTGGATGAGCACGACATCGACGGTGCCGGCCTCGATCTCGGCGCCGAGGTGCTCGAGGGCGGCCGTCTCCGAGGCGTGCCGGGTGTCCCCGCCGACCACGATCTCCACCGGGAGGTCGGCGAGTTCGCCGGCGATCAGGGTGTCGGCGGCCGGCCGGTCGGACTCCCGGATGACCATCAGCATCCGCCCGACCGCGGGCACCGCGGCCAGCGCCCGGAAGCTCCAGGCGATCACCGGCCGGCCCGCCAGCGGCAGGAACACCTTGTTGGCGGCGGCGCCGACCCGGGACCCGCTACCGGCGCCGAGGACGACGGCGGCCGCACGGCCGGCGGCGGGATCGGCGGTCATCGGTGCTCCCGGAGGGGACGGTGCCGCCACGGCGACGGACGCGTGAAGTCTAGGGCGGGTGCGCTCAGTCGAGTCTCTCGGCGGCCCCGGCCCGCAGTGCCGCGGCGACCCGGTCCAGCGCCGGGGAGCGCAGCTTCCACTGCTGCCAGTACAGCGTGACGTCGATGCCGTGCCGCCGGTCGAACTCCACCAGCGTCCCGGCGTCCAGCAGCGCCTGCGTCTGCTGCCGGGGCAGCAGCCCCCAGCCGAAGCCCGCGGCGACGGCCTCGACGAACTGCGACGACGCCGGCACCGTGTGGGTGGGCGGGTCCAGCGGCGTGCGGAACCGCTTCTCGAGATACCGGTGCTGCAGCCGGTCCTTGCGGTCGAACACCAGCACCGGTGCGGCCGTCATCGCCGGCCGGGTCACACCGTCGCGCAGCCACCGCTGCACGAAGTCCGGGCTGGCCACCGGCCGGTACCGCAGGCTGCCCAGCCGGTGCACGCTGCAACCCGGCACCGGCTCGGCCAGCGTGGTGACCGCGCCCATCACGGTGCCGCCGCGCAGCAGCTCGCTGGTGTGGGACTCGCTGTCCACCCGCAGGTCGAAGGCGACCGTGTCGGCCAGCGGCGCGAGCGTCGGCAGCACCCACATCGCCAGCGAGTCGGCGTTGACCGCGATCGGCAGCACCGGCGGCCGGCCGGGCCCGTCGTCGGCCCCGAGCAGCGCCGCTGTGTCGGCGGCCAGCAGGTCGATCTGCCGGGCCAGCCGCACCACCGCCCGACCGGAAGTGGTGAGCCGGACCGGTCGGCTGCGGACCAGCAGGACGCGGCCGGTCGCCGCCTCCAGCGCCTTCAGCCGCTGGCTGACCGCGGACGGGGTGATGTGCAGCGCCGTGGCGGCGGCTTCCAGAGTTCCCCCGTCGGCGACCGCCCGCAGCGCCCGCAGCTGCATCAGGTCGAGATCCACGGCCACCACGCTAGATGAAGCGTTGCTTCAGGTACGTGAGAATCCTGAGCTGTACGCGAAGGTCCGGCGTCCCTAGCGTTGCCGTTCGTGACCATTTCCGTCCTCGCCGTGCTGGCCGGCCTCGGCTTCGGCCTGTCCCTCATCGTCGCCATCGGCGCCCAGAACGCCTTCGTGCTGCGCCAGGGATTGCGCGGGGAGCACGTCGCCGCGGTCGTCGCGCTGTGCGCGGTGTCCGACATCGTCCTCATCGCCGCGGGTGTCGCGGGCGCCGGGGCCGTCGTCTCGGCCGTGCCGTGGGTGCTGACGGTGGTGCGCTACGCCGGGGCGGCGTTCCTGCTCGGCTACGGGTTCCTGGCCGCCCGCCGCGCCGTCCGCGGCGGCACACTGACCGCCGACACCACCGGCCGGGCCACCGCTCTCGCCGCCGCGGTGGCCACCGCCGCCGCGTTGACCTGGCTCAACCCGCACGTCTACCTGGACACCGTGGTGCTCCTCGGCTCGATCGCAGGCACCCACGGGGACCGCCGCTGGTGGTTCGCCGGTGGCGCTGCGGTCGCCAGCGTGGTGTGGTTCACCAGCCTGGGTTTCGGGGCGCGCTACCTCCGGCCGGTCTTCGCCCGACCCCGCGCCTGGCAGGTGCTCGACGGGATCATCGCCGTCGTCATGACGGCACTGGCCGTCTCGCTGGTGGTCTCGGCCTGACGGTCGGATGCGATGATCGGCGGCGGCCCGCACCGGGTCGCCGTCGAACCCCAGGGAGCACCGTGACCACGCCCCGTCTGCCGCGCCGCCGACCGTCCGAGGCCGGGGTGGACGCCGCCGGCATCGCCGCCTTCGTCGACGCCCTGGAGAGCACGCCCGGCATCGACCCGCACGGTCTGATGCTGCTGCGCGGCGGCGCCGTCGTCGCCGAAGGCTGGTGGGCGCCGTACGCCGCTGATCGTGTGCACCTGCTCTACTCGTTGAGCAAGAGCTTCACCTCGACCGCGCTCGGCCTCGCCGTCACGGAGGGGCTGGTCGACGTGGACGCCACCGTGCTGAGCTACTTCCCCGAGCTCGACGCCGAGATCACCGACCCGCGCAGCCGGTCGCTGACCGTGCGCCACCTGGCGGCGATGGCCGCCGGTCACCCGGTCGACATGCTGGAACGCGCCCGTGATCTCGACCCGGTCGACCTGGTGCGCGGTTTCCTGCTGCTGCCTCCGGACGGTGTGCCCGGCCGCGACTTCGCCTACAGCCAGCCCTGTACCTTCACCGTCGGTGCCATCGTGCAGCGGGTCAGCGGCCAGTCCCTGACCGGCTACCTGCGGCCCCGACTCTTCGACCCGCTCGGCATCGGCGTCGTCGGCTGGCAGACCGACGCGTCCGGGCGCGAGATCGGATACTCCGGCCTGCACGCCACCACGGCCGCCGTCGCCGCCCTCGGTCAGCTGTACCTGCAGCGCGGCGAGTGGCACGGCCGCCCGCTGCTGCCCGCGGCGTGGGTCGACGAGGCCGCCCGCGCCCAGGTCAGTACGGCCGCCGAGGGCAACCCGGACTGGCAGCAGGGGTACGGCTTCCAGTTCTGGATGGCCCGGCACGGCTACCGCGGCGACGGCGCCTACGGGCAGTACTGCATCGTGCTGCCCGAGCACGACACGGTGCTGGCCATCACCTCGCAGACCCCGGAGATGCAGTCGGTGCTCGACCTGGTGTGGGAACACGTGCTGCCCGCCCTCGGCGCCGCCGGCTCGGCCGCGGCCGACGACGCGCTGGCCGCCCGGCTGGGCGCGCTGACCCTGCCCGGCCTGACCGGGGACCCGCTGCCCGGAGAAGGCAGCTGGACCGCGGCGGCCGGCAACGACCAGCCGACGCTGACCGGGCTGCAGCTCACCGACGGCCGGCTCACCCTGCAGGACGGCGACACCCCGCTCACCGTCGACGTCGGATCGGGGGAGTGGGCGCTGACCGGACCGGTCGCCGCCACCGGCGCGGTGGACCCGGACGGCAACATCGCGGTGGACGTCGCGTTCCTCGAGACCCCGCACCGGCTGCAGCTACGGATCGCCCGGGGGGCGGCGGAGTTCACCGCCCGCTGGCAGAGCGCACCGCTGTGGGACGCGCCGCTGGCGACGCTGCGGATGCCGTCCTGACGCGCTGACGCCCGGACCGTCCGCTGGCGGCGAGGTCCCCTGACCCACCCTCGACGCGTCCGGCCAGCACACGGTGATGAGACGTCCTCGGTGAGGCGTCACCTGTGCGACGTGCGGGGCGTCCGTCGTGACGGGGTGGCGCCGCCCGCGCGCCGACAAGTGGTCGGATGACCCGCCGACCTCGGGTTCGTGCTCGCTCCGGACGGCGTCTACCGACTCGCCGCCACCGTCAGCCCACCAGGTCGACCTCCCAGTTGGTCCGCTGCACGACCACGTCGAGCTCCCGCAATTCCCGGGCCACGTCGTCGGCCTGCCGCCGCAACTCGGTGACCGGCAGCGCCGCCACCTGCCGCAGCTCGCTGCGCATCTGCCGGAACCCGCGATCGGTGCCCTGCGCGGCGTCCGCGGCGGTCGTCAGCACGGAGTGCCGGGCCCGCAACGTCTCCCGGCGGGCCAGCGCCGCGGTCATCGACCGGCCGTCGGGCAACCGGGCGGACGCGTTGGTGAGGTTGACCGCCACCATCAGCGCCTCGATCCGGTCCAGCACCTCGAGCACCTCGGTGATCAGCGCGGCGGCGTCCTCGGTGGGCTCCTCGCCCTCCTGGTACCGCGCGTTCGCGGTGATCCGGGACCGCAGCTGCTCCGCCCGGCGCTGCAGGTCCGACCTCGTCATCAACGCCTCGGCGAGCTTCATCCCGCCGATGCTGCCACGGCCGTCCACCGGCCCGCCCGGCAGTGACAGGATGACGCCGGGCAGTCCGGCGCCCGGGGAAGCGGGGCGGCGCATGTGGTGGCGGATCCTGGCGGTGCTGGCGGGCACCGTGCTGCTCGCGCTGGCCAACGTCGATCGCACCCGGCTGAACCCGGACCGGGTGCTGGACCTGCTGCCCAACGGCCGGGTCGCCCAGGTCCGCCGCGCGCCGGTCCTCTCGGCCCTCGGTGTCTTCCTGCTGATCTTCGGGTGCGCGGCGCTGCAGGTCACGCTCGGCTCCTGGGCGTTCGGCCTGTTCGCCGTGACGGTGGCGGTGGCCACGCTGCCGGTGATCCGGCACAACCGCGGGGTGCGCCGCCGGTCCTGACCGTCCTGCGCCGAGAGCGGAACCACCACCCGGGGTCTCGGACCGTGCGCACCGCGATGCCACACTGCCTGTCGTGAACATCGCTCTCGGCCTGGTGGCCCTGGTCGCGGTGGTGTGTCTGGTCACCGCCGCCTGTGACCGCCTGCGGCTCTCCCCACCGCTGGTCCTCGTGCTGGTCGGCGTGGTCGGCTCCTACCTGCCGTTCGTGCCCGACGTCATGTTGACCGAGAAGCTCGTGCTGGTCGGTCTGCTGCCGCCGCTGCTGTACGCGGCGGCCATCCGGACGTCGCTGGTCAGCTTCCGGCAGAACCGCCGCTCGATCGGGCTGCTGTCCGTCGGGTTCGTCATCTTCTCCACCCTCGGTGTCGGCGTGGTGGCCCATTCCGTGCTGGACATCGGCTGGGCCGCCTCCTTCGCCCTCGGCGCGGTGGTCTCGCCACCGGACGCGGTCGCCGCCACCGCGGTCGCCCGCCGGATCGGCATGCCCCGCCGGGTGGTGGACATCCTCGAGGGCGAGTCGCTGGTCAACGACGCCACCGCGATCGTGCTGCTGCGCACCGCGATCGCCGGCATTGGCGGGGCGGTCAGCGTCTGGCAGATCGCGGGCAACTTCGTCCTCGCCGCGGGCGGCGGGGTGCTCATCGGGCTGGCCGTCGCCTTCGTCGTCGTCAAGCTCCGCCCGCACATCGAGGACGTGCTGATCTCCACGGCGGTGTCGTTCACCGTGCCGTTCGTGGCCTACGTGGCCGCCGAGGAGATCCACGCCTCGGGGGTGCTCGCCGTCGTGGTCGCCGGGCTGCTGATCGGGCACAAGTCGCCGGTCACCCAGAGCGGCACCGCCCGGCTGTCCGAGCGGATCAACTGGGCTACCGTGCAGTTCCTGCTGGAGAACGCCGTCTTCCTGCTCATCGGGCTGCAGGTCAAGCAGATCGTCGAGGATGTGGCCACCGATCCGCTGGGGCCGGCGCGGGTCTGGTGGGGCTGCGCCGCGGTGCTGCTCGCGGTGCTGGTGCTGCGCCCGCTGTGGGTGTTCCCGGCGACGTACCTGCCGCGGCTCATCCCGGCGATCCGGCGCAACGACCCGGCGCCGCCGCTGACCTACCCGGCGATCATCTCGTGGGCCGGGATGCGTGGCGTGGTCACGCTGGCCGCGGTGTTCGCCATCCCCGAGGACGTCCCGCACCGTCCGGTGCTCGTGCTGGCCGCGCTGATGGTCGTGTTCGGCACGCTGGTGCTGCAGGGCTTCACGCTGCCCGCGCTGGTGCGGCTGCTCAAGGTGCGCGGCACCGATCCGCGTGAGGACCTGCTGCAGCAGGCGGTGGTGCTGCAGGAGACCGCCGAGGCCGGACTGGCCGCGCTGGAGCGCGAGCGTGTCCCCGACGACCCCGACGACGTGGTGGCGAGCCTGCAGCAGCGGATGGAACAGCGCCGGCTCACCGCCTGGGAGCTGCTCGGCCGGCCCGAGTCCGACGGCGAGACGCCCAGTCAACGGTTCCGGTCACTGCGGCTGACCATGCTGCAGGCCGAGCGGGACACCGTGCTGCGGCTGCGCAGCGAGGGCAACCTGCCGCCGAAGGTGCTCAGCGACGTACTGGAGGTGCTCGACGTCGAGGAGGCGCTGGTCACCAGCTGGGCCGAGCCGGACCTGGTCGCCGACCGGGACGAGGTCCTGCTGGCGCCGGAACCGCTGCGCGGCGGCTGTGACCACCTCGTCGAGGCGCCGGTGTCGCTGAAACCGAAGAGCGCCGGGGTCTGCGAGGACTGCCTGCGGGAGGGCACCCAGCCCGTCCACCTGCGGATGTGCCTGAGTTGCGGCAACGTCGGCTGCTGCGACTCGTCGGTGGGGCGGCACGCCGACCGGCACTTCGCCGAGACCGGCCACCCGGTGATGCGCAGCATCGAGCCCGGCGAGGCGTGGCGCTGGTGCTACGTGGACACCCTGGTCGCCTGCCGCGGCTCAGCCGCCGGCCGTCCGCACCTCGGCGGCCACGTCGTGCAGGACGGCGGGCACCGGGGACGGGGCCGGCAGCGGGATGTCGAGGTCCAGCCAGCTCACGCAGCCGCCGTACTCCGGCAGGCGGGGGAGCACGACCGGCGCCGGCAGCGGCACGGCCTGCACGACCAGCACGGTGAGCCGGTGCCGCGGCCGGAAGTCCAGGCGCTGCCGCCGCACGGACTCGGTCGTCCACAGATGCAACGGCTCCAGCGCCGTGATCGCGTCGGGCCGCGCGACCGGGACCGCGGCCACCACCGCCGCGGCGGCCCGGACGGTCACGTGGTCCGGAGTCGCGTCGGCCGCTCCGGCGGCGAGCAGATC
>JBQGEH010000747.1:0-7338 GCA_052039515.1 Nakamurella sp.
CGGCGAGCACCGGCACGGTGGCCGCCGGGGACGGCGCGGCCGGGGCCGGGGCTGCCGCCGCCGGAGCGGCGGGAGTGACCGCCTGGGCCGCCGGGACGGCCGGTGCCGGAGCGGCGACCGGGGACGCGGCCGGCGCGGACACGGCCGCGGTGGCCTTGACGCCGCTCAGTTTGCCGTCGGTGCCGCGCAGTGTCGACTTCTCCACGTGGGTCTTGCTGGTCGAGCGCAGGTAGTAGGTGGTCTTGCACCCGGTACGCCAGGCCAGCCGGTACAGCTCGTCGAGCTTGCGGCCGTTCGGCTGCGCCATGTACAGGTTCAGCGACTGCGCCTGGTCGATCCACTTCTGCCGCCGCGAGGCCGCCTTGACCAGCCACGAGCCGTCGATCTCGAAGGCGGTGGCGAACAGCTCCTTGACGTCGTCCGGGATGCGGTCGATCGGCCACAGCGAGCCGTCGAAGTACTTGAGGTCGGCGATCATGACCTCGTCCCACAGCCCGCGCTCCTTGAGCACCCGGACCAGGTGCTCGTTGACCACGGTGAAGTCGCCACTCATGTTTGACTTGACGAACAGGTTGCGGTAGGTCGGCTCGATGGACTGCGCGACCCCGATGATGTTGGAGATCGTCGCGGTCGGCGCGATCGCCATCACGTTGGAGTTGCGCATCCCCTGCCGCTGCACCTTGGCGCGCAGGGTGTCCCAGTCCAGCCGCCGGGTGGCGTCCTGGTCGAGGTCGCCACCGCGGTGCTCCCGCAGGATCTCGACCGAGTCGATCGGCAGGATGCCGCGGCTCCACAGCGAACCGTCGAACGAGGCGTAGGAGCCGCGCTCCTTGGCCAGGTCCGAGCTCGCCTCGATGGCGAAGTAGGACAGCTGCTCCATCGAGGTGTCGGCGAACTCGACGGCCTCGTCGGAGGCGTAGGCGATGCCCAGGTTGTAGAGGCTGTCGGCGAAGCCCATCAGGCCCAGCCCGACCGGGCGGTGCTTGAGGTTCGACCGGCGGGCCGGCGGGATCGTGTACATGTTGATGTCGATCACGTTGTCGAGCATCCGCACCGCGGTCGTCACCGTCCGGCGCAACCGCTCCACGTCGAGGCCGTCGGCGGTGGTGTGCGCGGCCAGGTTCACCGAACCCAGGTTGCAGACCGCCACCTCGTCCTTGGACGTGTTCAGGGTGATCTCGGTGCACAGGTTGGACGAGTGCACGACCCCGACGTGCTGCTGCGGGGAGCGCAGGTTGCACGGGTCCTTGAAGGTGATCCACGGGTGGCCGGTCTCGAACAGCATGGTGAGCATCCGGCGCCACAGGTCGACCGCCTTGATCTGGCGGAACACCTGGATCTCGCCGCGGGCGGCCGCGGCCTCGTACTCGGCGTAGCGCCGGCTGAACTCCAGGCCGTAGGTGTCGTGCAGGCCGGGCACCTCGTCCGGGGAGAACAGCGTCCACACGCCGTCGGCCTCGACCCGGCGCAGGAACTCGTCCGGCACCCAGTTCGCGGTGTTCATGTCGTGCGTGCGGCGACGCTCGTCGCCGGTGTTCTTGCGCAGGTCGAGGAACTCCTCGATGTCCACGTGCCAGGTCTCCAGGTACGCGCAGACCGCGCCCTTGCGCTTGCCGCCCTGGTTGACCGCGACGGCGGTGTCGTTGGCGATCTTGAGGAACGGCACGACGCCGGAGGACAGCCCGTTGGTGCCCTTGATGTGCGCACCGATGCCGCGGACCGGGGTCCAGTCGTTGCCCAGGCCGCCGGAGAACTTCGCCAGCAGGGCGTTGTTCTTGATCGACTGGAAGATGTCGTCCAAGTCGTCGTCGACGGTGGTCAGGAAGCAGCTGGACAGCTGCGGGCGGGTGGTGCCGGCGTTGAACAGCGTCGGCGTGGAGCACATGAAGTCGAAGCTGGAGATGAGCCGGTAGAACTCGATGGCCCGCTCCTCGCGGTCGGCCTCCCGGATGGCCAGGCCCATCGCGACGCGCATGAAGAACGCCTGCGGCAGCTCGTAGCGGGTCTCGCGGTGGTGCAGGAAGTAGCGGTCGTAGAGCGTCTGTAGACCGAGGAAGGTGAACTGGCCGTCGCGGGCGGCGTCGATGGCCGCGCCGAGGCGCTCCAGGTCGAACTCGGCCAGCACCGGGTCGAGCTGACCCAGCTCGATGCCACGGGCCACGTACTCGGCGAAGTAGGTCGGGTAGACGTCGGCCATGTCGGCGGCGCCGACCTGGCGGGGCTCCCCGGCCAGGTAGCTCAGCGCCTCGGTGCGCAGCGTGTCGGCAAGCAGCCGGGAGGCGACGAAGGAGTAGTTCGGCTCGGTCTCGACCAGGGCGCGGGCGGCCATGATCGGCGCCAGACCCAGCTCCTTGGTGCTGATGCCGTCATAGAGGTTGGCGGTGGTGCCGGTGTAGACAGCGTCGGCGTCGACGTCGGTCAGGCCCTCGGTGGCCTCGTCCACGATCGCCCGCAGCCGGACGGTGTCCAGCAGGCTGGAGGTGCCGTCGGGGGCGACGACGCTCCACACCGGGGTGTTGCGGCCGGCGCTGGTCTCCGCGCCCTCCGCGGCCTCGCGCTCCTCGCGGGCCCGGCGGTGCTCCTCGCGGTACAGGATGTAGGCGCGCGCGACCTTGGCGTGGCCGCCGCGCATCAGCGCGAGCTCGACCTGGTCCTGGACGTCCTCGAGGTCGACGTGCCGCTCGAGGCCGTGCCGGCGGGCCAGCGTGCCGGAGACCTGCTCGGTGAGCTCGGCGACGAGCGCCCGCAGCCGCGACGACGTCCCGGCGGAGTCACCCTCGACGGCGATGAACGCCTTGGTGATGGCGACGGCGATGCGGCCGGCGTCGAACGCGGCCGTCGAGCCGTTACGGCGGATGACGGTCATCGACGCGGCGGGCGTGCCCCCGGTGCGGTACCGACCGGTGTCACCCGCTCCACTGTCACCGACGCCGTCCCGGGTGTACCGGGTCAGGTCGACGTCCTCGTCGGTGGTGCTCACGTTGGGGGCCATGCGCTCTCCTGTCGAGCTCGTGCGTGCCGATCCACTGCTGTCGATCAGCGGGGTGCTGCCGGGCTGGTGCGGGTGGTGCTGGTGCTGCTCATACGGGCGGATCGGCGTCGACCGGACGACCCCGCGGGGCCGTCAGGTACAGCGCTGCGGCGACCCGCGCCATTCCGCTCCGGAACCGCGACCGCACGTCGTCGGGCGGGGGTACCGGTGTCCGGGACGCCGGTGCGGCGAGGTGCCCGCGGGACGTCCGGACCCCGTCCGGACGCCGGTGGAACGCCTCTGCTCACCTGGTACCCGTCGGGGGCTTCGAACAGTACATCTAGGGGTGCCGAATTTCCTAGACCCCATATCTGGTGTCGGCGTGTCCCGATCGGTCATGGAGAAGGTGTACCACCGGGCACCGACAGTGACGATCCACCGGCCGTCCCGGGCCGTTCCCCACGGCATCAACAGCGGGTGACCGGCGGAGCCCGGCCGTCCCCACGTCATCCACACATCCGCCCACAACGCGTCGACCCAGCGGTCACCGTGGGCGACGGCGCGACCGGGCCCGGCGGGGCCGGGCGACGGCTTCCCGACACGCCCGGGACCGACGCTGCACCGGGGCCGCACTACCCTGACCGGACGCGGTCACGGTGCCGCCCGACCCGCGTCCCCGACGGCGCCCACCCCACCCTCAGGAGTCCCGCGTGCCCGCCCTGCCGACCCACCTGCCCGACCCCCGGACCCCGGATCCGCGGACCGCGCCGCCCGTGCGCTGGGGGGTGCTCGGGCCCGGTGGTATCGCGAGCTCGTTCGCCGACGCGGTACGCCGGCACACGGCGCAGGAGCTGGTCGCGGTCGGTTCCCGCAGCGCCGAACGGGCCCGGTCGTTCGCCGACCGCTTCGAGGTGGAGCGGGTGCACGACAGCTACGCCGCGCTGGTGGCCGATCCCGCGGTGCAGGTCGTCTACGTGGCGAGCCCGCACTCGGAGCACCACGAGCACGCCCTGCTGGCCATCGACGCGGGCAAGCACGTGCTGATCGAGAAGGCCTTCACCCAGACCGCGGCGCAGGCGGCGGAGGTGGCCCGGGCGGCCGCGGCGGCCGGGGTGGTGGTCATGGAGGCGATGTGGAGCCGCTTCCTGCCGCACTACGACGTCGTCCGGCAGCTGCTGGCCGACGGCGCCCTCGGCGACCTGGTCACCCTGACCGCCGACCACGGGCAGTACTTCGACTTCGACCCGGAGTTCCGGCTGTTCAACCCGCGACTGGCCGGCGGGGCGCTGCTGGATCTCGGGATCTACCCGGTGTCGTTCGCCTCCTTCGTCCAGGGCACCCCCGACCGCATCACCGCCACCGGCACCCTCGCGTCCACCGGCGTCGACGGTCAGGTCAGCGCCGTGCTCGGCACCGACGGCGGACTGCAGGCCGTCGTCAACACGACCCTCTTCGCCAAGACGCCCACGACCGCCACGATCTCCGGGACGACGGCGCGCATCGAGATCCCGGGCGACTTCTACATGCCGCAACCGGTCACCCTGATCGACCGGGACGGCGAGCGGCGTACCTGGGAGGGCGTCGCCGTGCGCGGGCACGAGGGGCTGGCCTACGAGGCCGCCGAACTCGCGCGCGTGGTGAGCGAGGGCCGGACGGAATCCGACCTGCTGCCGATGGACGAGACGCTGTCGATCATGGGGACGCTGGACGAGTTGCGTCGGCAGGTCGGGGCGGTGCTCCCGGGCGACTGACGCCCTGCCCGGGACTGCTCAGGCGCCGGGTTCCAGCGCACGCATGCGGTCGGCGTGCGCCCGTGCGACCGCCCGGACGGCGACCTCCGGATCCTCACCGGCCGCGCCGGCCGCGTAGGCCAGCCGGAACACCTGCTCGGCCCAGCCGTCACCGTCGGGCAGGGCGGCGTGGGCGTCGAACTTCCGGGCGCGGGCGCCGAGCTTGCCGGCCAGCGCCATCGACGGCGCGGCCATCGCCACGCCGGCGAGCGGCCCGGTGCGGCCCTTCTCGGCGCGCTTGAGCTCGTCCCAGCGCTGCTGCTGCTCGTCGGCGTCGGTCAGTGCGCCGGCGTCGGCGAACACGTGGGGATGGCGCCGGACCAGCTTGTCGACCAGATCCCCCGCGACGTCGTCGATGTCGAAGCGCCCACCGGGGTCGGCGGCCTCGGCGGCGATGCGGGCGTGGAAGAGCACCTGCAGCAGCACGTCGCCCAGCTCCTCACGGACGGCGAGCGGGTCTCCGTCCTCGATGGCCTGCACGAGCTCGAAGCACTCCTCGACGAGGTAGCGCACCAGGGACGCGTGGGTCTGGTCGGCGTCCCACGGGCAACCCCCGGGCGAGCGCAGCCGGTCCATCACCGCGACCGCGTCCAGCAGGGCGGCTCCGGCGGCGGGGCGGTCGGCGTGGTCGGCGGGGGTCCCGGCTGTATGGGTCACCCGCCCAGTGTGGCCCAGCCGGTCAGCCGGTCACCGCGATGGGGTTCTCCTCCTCCGGCACGACGCCGGCGATGAACCGCCGCAGCAGCGAGCTGGAGGTGTGCATCGTGTACGGGAAGTACATGACCTCGACGCCGACGGAGGCGAAGTCGGACTCGAGCTTGTGCCCCTTGGGGGTGCCGCGCCAGTCGTCGCCCTTGAAGATGATGTCGAAGCCCACCGCGCGCCAGGTGTCGAGCTTGTCCGGCACGACCTCGGCGACCGCCTGGTCGACGTAGCGGATGCTGCGCACGATCTCCAGCCGCTCGGCCAGCGGCACGACCGGGGACTTGCCCTTGGTCAGCAGCGACATCTCGTCGGAGACCACGCCGGCGATGAGGAAGTCGCACTGGGACCGGGCGTGCTTGAGGATGTTGAGGTGGCCGATGTGGAACAGGTCGTACACACCTGGTGCGTATCCGATGCGCGTGGTCATTCCGTTCCCCGTGTCCGTCGAGGGCAGCGTCCGCCGCGTTGTCCGCATCGGGTGCGTCGGGCACGCGCCGCCGTTCGTATGTGTGTGTCGTGATCGGGCCGCCGGATGTGACCGGACGCGCTTGTGATGTCGTCCACAAGCGTCCCGTCACCCGTATGCCGCGGACGATCTCACGTACTGTAACTCCGGGTCGGGGACGGCCGCAGGCGTTCCGCGGAATCGGTTCAGAACCGTCTGCGCAGGTGACGACCGGTACGCACGTCCGGGCCGGAGATGCGCCCGGGGCCGCGCGTGGAGGTGCCGGATCGCGCCGATGGCCCAGACCCGACGCGGGTGACCGCGTCACCGGGAACGGCCGCCGGGGCACCGTCGTCGGAGCCCCGTTTTGTCAGGTGTGGCGATGTCTGTCACGTTGGGAGGGCCCGCGGGCAGCTCCACCCTGATCATTGCGACAGCGACGTCCGGCCGGCGGTATCCACCGGCCCGTACCACCCCTGGTGTTCCGGCTGACGAAAGACAGATGATGAAACTCTCCGTGATCGGTTGTGGTTACCTCGGCGCCGTCCACGCCGCCTGCATGGCGAAGATGGGCCACGAGGTCGTCGGCATCGACCTGGACACCGCCAAAATCGAGGCGCTGGCCGAGGGCCGGGCGCCGTTCTTCGAGCCGGGTCTGCCCGAGCTGCTGACCGAGGCGATGGCCACCGGGCGGCTGCGGTTCGCCTCCGACATCGCCGCGGCGAAGGGCAGCCAGGTGCACTTCGTGTGCGTCGGCACCCCGCAGCGCAAGGGCGAGAACGCCGCCGACCTGACCTACGTCAACGGCGCTTTCACCGCGCTCGTGCCGCACCTGTCCGACGGCGACCTGGTGGTCGGCAAGTCGACGGTGCCGGTGGGCACCGCCCGCCGGATGGCCGACCTGGTCGCCGAGGGCGAGGCGCAGGCGACGCTGGCCTGGAACCCGGAGTTCCTCCGCGAGGGCTTCGCGGTCAAGGACACCCTGCACCCCGACCGGCTCGTCTACGGCGTCCCGACCGGCGAGGAGAGCGACCCCGCGACGGCGATCCTGGACGAGGTTTACGCGACGCCGTTGGGTGAGGGCACCCCGCGGCTGGTCGCCGACTACGCGACCGCGGAGCTGGTCAAGGTGGCCGCCAACTCGTTCCTGGCCACCAAGATCTCGTTCATCAATGCGATGGCCGAGCTGTGCGAGGCGACCGGCGCGGACGTCACGAAGCTGGCCGACGCGATCGGTCACGACGTGCGCATCGGGCGCCGCTTCCTCAACGCCGGCCTCGGCTTCGGCGGCGGCTGCCTGCCCAAGGACATCCGCGCGTTCATGGCCCGCGCCGGCGAGCTGGGCGCGGACGAGGCACTGACCTTCCTGCGCGAGGTCGACAACATCAACATCCGCCGCCGGCGGCGGATGGTGGAGCTGACCCAGG
>JBQGEH010000748.1:0-16935 GCA_052039515.1 Nakamurella sp.
TAGCCGTCGCGGACGCCGTCGGCGTCGCCGAGACCGGTGCGCTCCAGGTCCCGCAGCACCCGGGGTTCGCTGCCCAGGCCGTAGCGGCTGAAGCTGCGCGGCGCCGGGCGGCTCACGCGTCGTCCCCGGACGGCCCGGCGGCGCGGGCGTCGGCGAGCCGGACGAAGCGGTGCGCGACGTCCCGCCACACCAGCGCCATGGTCTCGGCCGCTTCGTCGAGCATCGGTCCGAACCGGCCGGCCATCGGCATGTCGTCGGCCTCGGCCCAGCGCCGCAGGTCGTCGGCGCCGGTCTCGATGTGGAACTGGACGGCCCAGGCCGCCTCGCCCTGCCGCCACGCCTGGTGCGGATAGCCCGGTGAGGACAGCAGCAGGGTCGCACCCGGCGGCAGCACCGAGACCACGTCGTCGTGGTAGTGCATGACGTCCGGGGTGAGCGGCAGGTCGGCGAACAGCGGGTCGTCGGCGGCGGCGTCGCGGCGGGCGGTCAGGTAGGCGCCGCGTTCGGGTCCGTTCGCACCGCGGGTGACGATGCCGCCGCCGGCCGCGGCGAGCAGTTGGGCGCCCAGGCAGATGCCCAGCGTCGGGGTGCGGTCGGCGACGGACCGGGCGAGCAGCCGCCGGGTCGCGGGCAGCCACGGGGCGACGTCGTCGTCGTGGGCGCCCATCTCACCGCCCAGGCTGATCACGGCGTCGAACCCGGAGGTGTCGTCGGGGACGGGATCGCCGGCGTGCGCGCGGCGCACCTCGACGGTGGCGCCGGCCTCGGCGAGCCACTCCCCCAGCCGCAGCAGCGGGTCGGACGGGTCGTGCTCGATGACCAGGATGGTGCTCATCGACGGTGTCCCCTCACAGGTCGACCTCCACGATGACCGGCGCGTGGTCGGACGCGCCCTTGCCCTTGCGCTCCTCGCGGTCGATGGTCGCGCCGGTGACCCGCTCGGCCAACGCCGGCGAGCACAGCGCGACGTCGATGCGCATGCCGCGGTTCTTCTGGACGCGCAGCTGCTGGTAGTCCCAGTCGGTGTAGGTGCGGGGCGCGTCGGTGTACGGACGGACGGCGTCGCGGTAACCGGCGTCGTGCAGGGCCTGGAACGCCGCCCGTTCGGGGGCGGTGATGTGGGTGTGGCCCTCGAACGCGGCGACGTCGTAGACGTCGGCGTCGGTCGGGGCGATGTTGAAGTCCCCGGTCAGTGCGACCCGGGCCTGCGGATCGGCGGCGAGCCGGGCGGCGGCGTCGGCGTGCAGCGCCTCCAGCCACGCGAGCTTGTAGTCGTAGTGCGGGTCGCCGACGCTGCGGCCGTGCGGCACGTACAGGCTCCAGATGTCCAGGCCACCGCAGGTGGCACCGAGGGCGCGGGCCTCGACGACCGGCTCGGCGTCGGGTGCGGCGAAACCGGGCTGCCCGGGAAAGCCCCGCCGGACGTTCTCCAGCCCGACACGGGAGACGACGGCGACGCCGTTCCACTGGGACAGCCCGTGGTGGGCCGCGTCGTAGCCGATCGCGGACAGGGCCGCGAACGGGAACGAGGCGTCGGTGGCCTTGGTCTCCTGAAGTGCCAGCACGTCCACGTCGCTGCGTTGCAGCCAGGCGACGAGACGGTCGGTGCGGGCCCGGACGGAGTTCACGTTCCAGGTCGCGAAGCGCAGGGTGCTCACCGGGTCAGCCGATCACCGGGGTGGGGCGGGGAGCCGGCACGAAGAACGGCAACGTCCAGATCTCCTTCGATTCGCCGTCGATGCGGGCCCGCCAGAGCAGCGGCCGACCGGCGGGCAGCGGCAGACCGGTGTTGAAGTAGACCACGATCTGGGTGTGGGCGGGCATCGCGCGACGGGGCGCTCCCCAGGGTGTGAGGTTGGGTTCCTCGACCGTCATGTTCTGCGCGAAGCGGACCAGGTCGGATGCGGCCCCGTCCGGGACGCGGCCGAGCCGGACCGGCGCTCCGTTGGCCTCCTCGAGGACGACCTCGAAGGCGTACTGCTCGCCGAACAGGTCCGGGGAGAAGGTGAGCGAGACGACCAACGCGAACGACGCCGTCACCCCGGTGCCGTGGTCGCGGCCGAGTACCTGGAGTCCACCCCCGACGACGTGCAGCTTGCCCAGCTGATCGGTCACGGCGTAGTCGGCGAGCGACATCGACAACGACGCGCGGTCGTACACCTCGCTCATCCCCCGACCCTAGCCAACGGCGGCGGGCCGGCTGCCCGGGCCGCGTCACCGGAAGTCCCGGGACGGGGTGGCGGCGGGCAGGTCGAGTCGGGCGATGCGGTCGGCGACGATGGAGATCGATCCGCCGTCCCGCTCGACGATCCCCCGGATCAGCAACGCCGACGCCCCGCGCGCGACGGTGCGGTACCGCTTCCACAGCCCCACCGAGCAGATGACGTTGAGCATCCCGCTCTCGTCCTCCAGGTTGATGAAGATGATCCCGGACGCCGTCGCCGGCCGTTGCCGGTGGGTGACGACCCCGGCCACCAGCACCCGGGTGCCGTGCGGGACCGGCATCAGCTGGGCGGCGGTCAGCACCCCGCAGCGGTCGAACTGGTCGCGGCGGAACTGCGTCGGGTAGCTGTCCGGTGAGATGCCGGTGGCCCAGATGTCGGCGACGGTCAGTTCGATCTCGCTCATCCCCGGCAGCGCGGGCGCGTCCATCCCGACGAGGCTGTCGGGCAGCGTGCCGACCCGGTTGCCGGCGGCGGCCCCGGCGCCCCACAGCGCGGCCCGGCGGTCCACCCGGCCCACCGCGGTCGGGTCGGCGCCGGTCAGGCAGTCCAGGGCCCCGGCGGTGGCCAGCGCCTCGGCGTGTGCGCTGGTCATGGTGACCGCCCGGGTCAGCTGGTCCAGCGAGTCGAACCGCCCGTCGGGGGTGGCGTCCCGGGCGGCGACGATCTCCGCGGCGAGATCGGCGCCGATACCGCGGACCTGGTCCAGCCCGAGCCGGACCGCCGGGCCGGCGCCGGGCATCCGTTCCAGGTCCGACCAGGCCCGGGAGCGGTTGACGTCGGGGCGGTGCACGGTGACGCCGTGCCGCCGCGCGTCGGCGACGAGCGACTGGGGCGAGTAGAAGCCCATCGGCTGGGCCCGCAGCAGGGCGGCGCAGAACGCCGCCGGGTGGTGCAGCTTGAGCCACGACGAGTAGAACACCAGCGCCGCGAACGACAGCGCGTGCGACTCGGCGAACCCGAAGTTGGCGAAGGCCAGCAGCCGCTCGAAGATCCGGTCGGCGACCTCGCCGTCGATGCCGTGCAGGTCGCGCATGCCGTCGTAGAGGCGGGCCCGCATCCGCTGCATCTTGGCGGTGGAGCGCTTGGAGCCCATCGCCCGGCGGAGCTGGTCGGCCTCACCGGCGTCGAAGCCGGCGACGTCGATGGCCAGCTGCATGAGTTGCTCCTGGAACACCGGGATGCCCAGCGTCTTGCGCAGCGCCGGGATCATCACCGGGTGGTCGTAGGCGACCGGTTCCTGCTGGTTGCGGCGCCGGATGTAGGGGTGCACCGAGTTGCCCTGGATGGGGCCGGGGCGGATCAGCGCGACCTCGACGACCAGGTCGTAGAAGTTGCCGGGTTTCAGCCGCGGCAGGGTGGCCATCTGGGCCCGGGACTCGACCTGGAACACCCCCACCGAGTCGGCCCGTTGCAGCATCTCGTAGACCGCGGCCTCCTCGAGGTCCAGGGCGGCGAAGTCGACCTCCAAGTCCTCGTGCTCGGCGATCATGTCCACGGCGTAGTGCAGGGCCGACAGCATCCCCAGGCCGAGCAGGTCGAACTTGACCAGACCGATGGCGGCGCAGTCGTCCTTGTCCCACTGCAGGACCGACCGTTCGGCCATCCGCGCCCACTCCACCGGACAGACCTCCGACACCGGCCGGTCGCAGATGACCATGCCGCCGGAGTGGATGGACAGGTGCCGGGGCAGGTCGGCGATCCGATGGGCCAGGTCCATGATCTCCAGCGGGATCAACGACGGGTCGCCGCTGCCCTTGTCGGCCTGGCGGGCCAGCGGCACCCAGCCGTCGATCTGCTTCGAATAGGCGTCCTGCTGGCCCGGCGAGTAGCCCAGCGCCTTGGCCACGTCGCGGACCGCCATCCGCGGCCGGTAGGTGTTGACGTTGGCGACCTGGGCGGCGCAGTCCCGGCCGTACTTGGTGTAGACGTACTGGATCACCAGTTCCCGCTGGTCGGACTCGATGTCGATGTCGATGTCCGGCGGGCCGTCGCGTTCGGGGGCGAGGAACCGCTCGAACAGCAGGTCGTAGCGGACGGCGTCGACCGCGGTGATGCCGAGCGCGAAGCAGACCGCCGAGTTGGCGGCCGAACCACGCCCCTGGCAGAGGATGTCGTTGTCGCGGCAGAACCGGACGAGGTCGTCGACGATGAGGAAGTAACCCGGGAAGTCGAGGTCGGCGATGATCCGCAGCTCCTTCTCGATCTGCTCGTAGGCACGCGGGTTGTCGCCGGGCGGGCCGTAGCGGTGGGCGGCGCCACGCAGGGTGAGCTCCCGCAGCCAGCTGTTCTCGTCGTGCCCGTCGGGCACGTCGAACGGCGGCAGCTGCGGGGCGACCAGGGTGAGGTCGAAGGCGCACTCCCGGCCGATCCGGGCGGCGGTGGCCACCGCGGTCGGGTACCGCTGGAACAGCTCCGCCATCTCCGCACCGGAGCGCAGGTGCGCGGTCTGGCCGGCGGGCAGGTGCGGGTCGGCGTCGGCGAGGCTGCGACGGGCCCGGACGGCGGCCATCGCCGCGGCGAGCCGGCCCCCGTCGGGGGCGGCGTAGTGCGCGCCGGTGGTGGCGACCACCGGCAGTCCGCGCTCGTCGGCGAGCCCGGCGAGGGTGTCGTTGTCCTCGTCGTCGGTGGGTGACTGGTGGCAGGTCAGCTCGACCAGCACGTTGTCGGCGCCGAACCGCCGGACGAGGTCGTCCAGCGCCTGCCCCGCGGCGTCCGGTCCGTACCGGTGCAACGCCTGCCGGACCGCGCCCTTGCGGCAGCCGGTGAGGACGATCCAGTGGCCGCCGGCGGCGGCGGCCAGCCGGTCGAGGTCGTAGATCGGCCGGCCCTTGGTGCGCCCGGCGAGCTGGGCGTGGGTGATCTCCCGGGACAGCCGCGCGTAGCCCTCCTGCCCACGGGCGAGGACCAGCAGGTGGGTGCCGACCGGGTCGGGGACGCCCATCTGCGGTTCGGGCAGGTCCAGCGACAGCTCGGCGCCGTAGACGGTGGCCAGCCCCGCGTCGGCGGCGGCCTCGGCGAAGCGGACCACCCCGTAGAAGCCGTCGTGGTCGGTGATGGCCAGGGCGTCCAGACCGAGCCGGACCGCCTCGGCGACCAGGTCGTCGGGGGTGGACGAGCCGTCGAGGAAGCTGAACGCCGAGTGGCAGTGCAGCTCGGCGTAGGGCACGTGCTCGGGGCCGGGCACCGGTGGTGGCGCCGGCGGCTCGGGCAGCTCGGCGAGCCGGTGGGCCAGCGGCCGGCCCTGGCGGTGCAGCTCGCGGACGACGGCCGGGGCGGGCTTGCGGCCGGACAGCGCCCGCTCCAGTTCCGACCACGGCACCGGCGGGTTGTACCAGCCCATCAGTCGTACACCCCTTCGATGACCCAGCCGTCGGCCAGGTGGCCGAGCAGCACCGGGGCGCCGTCGGCGAGTTCGAGTTGGACCCGGGCACGCCGGGGTGGTGCGACGTCGACCGCCCGCGTCGGCGACGCGGTGAGTGGGTCGACGAGGTCGAACAGGGTCATCCCGGACGGAGTGCCGGCAGCAGTGGAGCCGGTGGAGGTGGTGGTCGGCCGGGGGCGTTCCCACCACTGTTCGTCCAGTAGCCACGGACCGGCCCAGCCGAGTACCCGGGTCCGCCCGCTCTCGGTGACGCACCATCGCGGCTCGGTGCTGAACCGACCGCGTTCGGTGAGAGTGACGTCGCGCCCGTGGTCGTCGCGGAGGACGACCATGCCGTGGGCGGCCCGCAGCAGCCGGGTCGGTGACGGCGCCGGCAGCCGCCCGGGCCACGGGGCGGCCGGGTCACGGTCGACGGTCTGCTCCTGGCCCCACGGGATGAGCGCGATCCGCTGGTCGGGGCTGCGACCGCCGGCCGCGGCCGGGGCCTGGACGGCGGCCGGGCCGAGCAGACCCTGGATGCGGGCCAGCGCCCAGCCGGCCCGCTGGTCGGACTCCCCCTCCGATCCCCACAGGCCGTACTGGATGTGACCGGCGCCGACCGCCTCGACCGGTTCGAGCCGGAGCAGGGTGATCGCCCCCGGCCCGTCGACACCGGTGCGGGACGCGGTGAGCCAGCCGTCGAGCTGCCAGCGCAGCCGGTCGGCGGTGGCCGCCGGGGTCAGCGGGGCCGAACACCGCCAGGTCCGGGTGAGGTCCCGGTCGAGCTCGGTGCGGGCGCTGATCATCAGCCGGGTGCAGGCGAGCCCGGCGTCGGCGAGCCGCTGGTGGAACCGTTCGGCCAGCGACCGGGCGGCGAAGGCGGCCGTGTCGACCCGGTCCAGCGGTGGGTCGCAGGACTGCTCGACCGAGAGGTCGGCGGGGATCTCGCGGCGGGACAGCGGGCGCTCACCGAGCCCACGGGACAGCCGGTGGGCCGCGACCGCGTCCGGACCGAAGCGGGTGGCGACCTTGGCGTCGGGCAGCGCGGCGAAATCGGCGAAGGTGTGGATGCCGAGCCGCTGCAACAGGTCGACGGTGTCCGCGCGGTCGTCCGCGGCCATCGACGCCTCGGCGGCGAGCAGGCTGATCGGCAGCGGCGCGCAGAAGGCGGCCGACTCCCCCGGCGGGACGAGGGTGGACGAGCGGGCGGCCAGGACCGCGACCTCGAGGGAGTCGGCCACACCGACACGGCACTCCACGTCCAGCGATTCGACGGCGTCGACGATGGCCTCGGCGGCGCGTCCCTCGCTGCGGAAGTACCGGGCCGGGCCGCGGGCGGGGCAGCCGAGCAGCCCGGGTCGCAGCACCTCCAGGCCCGGTGCGAGCTCCTCGACGACGGCGGCGACCGGTTCGAAATCGCGGGCGTCGCGGTCGGGGTCGGCTCTCAGGACGAGCAGCCCGGGGCAGCGGGACTGCGCCTCACGGCGCCGCATGCCGAGGGTGACGCCCTCGTGGCGGGCGGCCGCCGTGGACGAGGTGACCCGGTTCGCGACGAACACCGCGGCGGCTCGCGAGGTGGTCAGACCGGCCGCCTTGAGCGCGGTCACCACCGGCCAGTCGGGACACCACACGACGAGGGACCTGGTCACGAGGTCAACACCGCCACGGCGTCGGCGAGGGAGAACCGCTCGCCGAACTGACGGGGACCGATGCCGACGGGGTCGAGCTCGGGCCGCAGGTGGGCGTCCAGGCCGACGGTCGGTCCCGGGTCCAACGGTGGGACGGGCACCACGGGATCCCCGTCGGGAGTGCTGAACTGCAGGGTCAGCCGTGCGCCGGTGGTGTCGGTGACGACCAGCCGGAAGCCGGCCTCGTGCAAGGCCATGTGGTGGAAGCGGCACAGCAGGACGAGGTTGTCCGGGTCGGTCGGGCCGCCGTGGTACCAGTGCACGATGTGGTGCGCCTCCAGGTGTGTCCGCCGGTGGCAGCCCGGGAAGCGGCAGCCGCCGTCGCGGACCAGCAGGGCACGCCGGAGGGCGGCACCGATGCGCCGGGTCCGGCGACCGGCCGACAGGCTGCCGGTGACCGTGTCCTGCACGACGGCGGCGACCATCGCGTCGCAGCCGATCCGCTCGCTGGTGGGACGGTCGACACCGGGACCGTTCTCGATCCGCCGGACGACCGACGCGGGTTCGGGGCGGGCGCCGTCGCCACCGTCCGTGCCGGTGGGAGGCGGCAGCCGGTCGGCGTCGACGTGCAGCACCACGAGATGACGGTCGGCGCCCGAGTCGTCGCCCGGGGTCGCGTCCAGGGCGGTGCGGGCGACCACGACGAGCGCGTCGGCGGTGGACAGGGCGCGGTAGTCGATGTCGAGCCGGTCCGCCTCCCGGTCCTCCCGCAGCCGGTCGTCGGGTGAGGTCGGGGCGTCGGCGGCGGCCCGGGCCGTGTCGACGGCGGCCATCAGGACCGCGCCCTCCTCGGCGGTCAGTCGGGCCGAGACCACCAGCATCCCGTGTTCGTCCCAGTACATCCGCGCACGCCGGCGGCGTTGCTGGGCCAGGCCGGCACCGGTGGCCCGCCGGTGCCCGCGCACGGTGCGCTCGAGCTGGGAGGCGGACTCGGCGAGGGCGAGCCGGACCAGCGTGGGTTCGTCGGTCTCTGCGGCGATCCGGGTGAGCGCCCGGACCTTGGAGTAGGACAGGGCACCGGCCGCGAACATGTCCGACACCAGCGGCAAGGCGGTCAGCGCCCGGGCGACCCGGACGTGTTCGCGGGCCGTGGCCGGGGACATCGAGCAGGACCAGGCCAGCCAGTGTGCGCAGGAGGTGATGCCGGTGCCCGACCAGGCCGACCGCCGGTCGAACTCGGCGATCATCGCGAGCCAGGCGTAGGTGGCCGCGGCGAGGCGGGCCGCCAGCGAGCGGATCTGCTCCTTCAGTTCGCCGTCCGGCACCTTCCCCAGTGCCGGCGCGGCCGTGTCGTCGCGATCCGGAGGCGCCTCCCCGGAACCCGGATCGAGCGCCTCGCCGGGCGGCGCCCCGGGTGGACCGTGGTGGGCCCATCCGTGGTGCACCGGGTGCCGGAGCACCGGGGCACGGTGGGCCCGGTGGGCCTCGTCGGGGGGTGTCGGTTCGAGCATCGCCCCTCCTCCTTGCTCGTTCGAACGTGAGTTCGATTCTAGAACAGGGGTCCGACAGTGACCCTCCACGCGGTTCGCCGGGGTCTCGAGAGGCGTCCAGAGGTGCGCATTTCCATCGGGGCACGGGGGTGCGGGCCGCCCGGTGGGCGTCGTCGTGCCGGGCTTCGGCCGACGGGCGAGCGGGTGGTGAGGACCGGGTGCGGATGGAGCGGCAGCGTCACCGGGCACAGGCTGTTCGAGCGGCGGCGTGGCCGGTGCAACGGGATGGGTGAGCCGGTCGCGGTGGCCGGGTGACGACGGGGTGAATGGGCAGCGGGGCGGCATGTGCGACCGCCGGTGGGCGACGACAGCCGGCCGCCCGGGCAGGTGTCGGCAGGACCGACGGTGGCGGCGGTGGGCATCGACGGGCCAGCGGGGAACCAGGGGACGTGCCACAGAGCCGGCGGGTGTTTCCGCGGAAACATCCGTTTCCCCGGGTGCGGCCCCGGCCTCAGGAGACGCCCCTTTCCCGGAAGACATGCGCCACCGGGGCGCCGATCGCCGTCCGCGAATGGGCCCACACGAGATACGGCGTGAGCAGTACGCGTCCGGCGGAGACCGTGCGTCGCTCCGGGGACGCGAGGGGCTCGACGGACGACGAGGGGCCCGAGGTGTTTCCGCGGAAACGTCACCGCGACATCCGCCCACCCCGCGCGGCGACCCCCCACCGCCCTCGCGGAAAATGCACCCGTGATCCCGAAGGTGTACCTGGCCGGCTTCGACGTCTTCTATCCCGACGCGGCCGTCCGTGCCGCCGCGATGAAGCGGCGCTGTGCGGCGCACGGGTTGGAGGGGCTGTTCCCGTCCGACATCACGGTCGACCCGACGGGGCTGACCCCGACGGAGTTCGCGACCGCCATCTTCCACCGGGACGTGCTGCTCATCGACCGCTGCGACATCGTCGCCGCCAACGTCAACGCCTTCCGCGGCGCCGAACCGGACTCCGGGACCTGCTTCGAGCTCGGCTACGGCTACGCGAAGGGCAAGGCGCTCTACGCCTACACCGACGGTCCACCGACCATGCCGGAACGGGTCGCCGCCCACCACGGTCCCGTCACCTCCGACGACGGGCCACCGCGGGATCCGGCAGGGATGCACGTCGAGGACTTCGGGGCGCCGGTCAACCTGATGATCGCGTTACCGGCCACGCTGGTGCTCGGCGATCTCGACGACTGCCTGGCCCGGAGCCGCGCCGACCTGGAGACAACGACCGGCACCGGCACCGGCACCGACTAGCCCGCGTCGGCCACCGGCAGGTACGTGTCGGTCCCGGTGGCGATCCGCTCGGCCATCCCGGGCGCCGCCTGCACCCGCACCCGGTCGTCGATCCGCGACCCGGCGAGCAGCATCCGGACCTCCGGCGCCAACCCCCCGCGCCGCCGGCCGGTGGAGCGGACCACCAGCTCGCGGTCCCGCAGCCGGCCGTGCCCCACCCCCAGCCCGCGCCAGCCCGACACCGACACGGTCAACGACAGGTCCGCCCCCGGCCACGGCCCCACCGCGAGCAGCACCGCCCCGCGCTGCCGCAGCCGCCCGGTGAGCACCCGCTGCCGGGACGCCGACCCGATCGGCCCGCCGGGCGCGGACACCGCGATCACGTCCACCCCGTCGATCAGCACCGACAGCACCTGCAGCACGTCGACGCCCGGGTCGGGCACCAGCACCAGCCGGGTCAGGTCCACACCCAGCTCGGCCGCGGCCGCGAGCCCCAGGTCGCCGAACCCGACCAGCGCCGACCACGGCCGCGACGGCCCGGCCAGCAGCGTGAACAGCAGGCTGGTCAGTCCCGTCCCACCCTCCTCGGGTTGCAGGCTGACCACCGAGCCCCGCGGCAGCCCACCCTGCGGCAGCAGTATGTCCAGCGGCGACAGCACCGGGACCACCCCGCCCGGCAACGGGCCCACCGCACTCGCCACGCCCGCACTCGCCGCGCCCCCGCCCGCCGTCCCCGGACCGCCGACCGGCACCGCGGCCCGGTCGGCCGGCGGCGCCGCGGGCGGCGGTGCGGTGTCGGCCAGCCGTCGGCGCAGTTCGGCGACGACCTGCGACCGGTCGGCCGGGGTGCGCACCGTGGGCTGCTCCCCCCGCCCGGTCGGCGCGGCCACCACCCGGGCCACCGCGGACGTCCGGGATCCGACCGGCGGGGAGCCCACGTCGTCCCAGCCGCCCGCGTCCGACCCGCCCGCCTCCGACCAGTCGGGGAAGTCGACGGAGTCGGTCTCGAACATGCGTTCGACGCTACAACACTCCGAGCCAGCGCGACAGCACCTCGGCGCCGGCATCCCCGGACTTCTCCGGGTGGAACTGGGTCGCCGACAGCGGCCCGTTCTCCACCGCCGCGACGAACCGGTCGCCGCCGTGCTCGGACCAGGTCACCGCCGGTCCGACGAACGGCTCGTGGACCTCGAGCTCCCAGGTCCGCACGCCGTAGGAGTGCACGAAATAGAAGCGGGTAGCGGGGTCGACACCGTCGAACAGCACCGAGCCGGCCCCGGGCGTCACCGTGTTCCAGCCCATGTGCGGGATGATCGGCGCCTGCAGCCGCTCGACCGTCCCCGGCCACTCGCCGAGGCCCTCGGTCTCCTCGCCGTGCTCGACCCCGCGTTCGAACAGGATCTGCATCCCGACGCAGATGCCCAACACCGGCCGCCCACCGGCCAGCCGACGGCCGATCGCCCGGCCCCCGCGGACCTCGTTGATGCCGGCCATGCAGGCCGCGTACGCACCCACCCCGGGCACCACCAACCCGTCGGCGTTCATCGCCGCGTCCAGGTCGGCCGTCACCTCGACGTCGGCCCCGACCCGCTCCAGCGCCCGCGCCGCGGACGCGAGATTCCCTGACCCGTAGTCCAGCACCACTACTCGCCGAGCACCCACAGCACACCTCCCGTCAGCATCGCCGCGGCGATCACACCCAGCACCACCGACAGCACCTTCGCATCGTTGCGCCAGGCCGAGATCACCCCGCCCGCCAGCAGCCCCGCGAACCCGAACAGCACGATCGGCTGCCAGGTCACAGCACGCCCTTGGTCGACGGGATACCGCTGACCCGCGGGTCCGGCTCGCAGGCCTCGCGCAGCGCCCGGGCGATCGCCTTGTACTGCGCCTCGCTGATGTGGTGCGGGTCGCGGCCGTAGAGCACCCGCACGTGCAGCGCGATCTGCGCGTGGAAGGCCAGCGAGTCGAAGACGTGCCGGTTGAGCACCACCGGGTAGTTGTTGCCGACGGTGAACCCGAGGATCGACTCCGGCTCCCCGGTGTGCACGCTGAACGGCCGCCCGGAGACGTCGACGGCGGCGTGCGCGAGCGTCTCGTCCATCGGGATGAAGCAGTCGCCAAAGCGGCGGATGCCCTTCTTGTCGCCCAGCGCCTGCCGGAAGGCCTGGCCGAGCACGATCGCGGTGTCCTCGACGGTGTGGTGGGCGTCGATGTCCACGTCACCGGTGGAGCGCACGGTGAGGTCGAACGAGCCGTGCACGCCGAACGCGGTGAGCATGTGGTCGTAGAAGCGCACCCCGGTGGCGATGTCCACCACCCCGGTGCCGTCCAGGTCCAGCTCCACCAGCACCGAGGACTCGCTGGTGGTGCGTTCGATCCGGGCCGTCCTACCCACGGTCGATCTCCTCACTCGCGCGCAGGAACGCGTCGTTGTCGGCCGCGGTGCCGATGGAGGCCCGCAGGTAGCCGGGAATCGTCAGGTCGCGGATGAGCACCCCGCGGTCCAGGTACGCCCGCCAGGCGGCGGCCGCGTCGGCGAACGTCCCGAACAGCACGAAGTTCGCGTCGGAGTCGACCACCGTGTAGCCCAGCGCCTCGAGCCCGGCGACCACCCGGTGCCGTTCGGCGATGAGGAACTCCACCGACGCGAGCGTGTCGTCGGCGTGCCGCAGCGCCGCCCGGGCGGCGGCCTGGGTGATCACCGACAGGTGGTACGGCAGCCGGACCAGCAGCAACGCGTCGATCATGGCCGGCGCCGCGGCCAGGTAGCCCAGGCGCCCACCGGCGAACGCGAACGCCTTGCTCATCGTCCGCACGACCAGCACCCGGTCGGGGAACTCGTCGATGAGGTGGATGGCGCTGGGTTGCCGGGAGAACTCGGCGTAGGCCTCGTCGACGATGACCACGCCCGGGGTGGCCGCCACGATCCGGCGCACCGCGTCCAGCGGCAGCGACGCGCCGGTCGGGTTGTTCGGGCTGGTGACGAAGACGACGTCGGGCCGTAGCTCCTCGATCAGCCCGACCGCCGCATCCACGTCGACGCTGAAGTCCGCGAGCCGCGGGGTCTCGACCCAGTCGGTCTGCGTCCCCGACGAGATGATCGGGTGCATCGAGAAGGACGGGGTGAACCCCAGCGCCCGCCGTCCGGGACCGCCGAAGGCCTGCAGGATCTGCTGCAGGATCTCGTTGGAGCCGTTGGCCGCCCAGACGTTGCCGACCTCCAGCGGCACCCCGGTCGCGGTCGTCAGGTAGGCGGCGAGGTCGGCGCGCAACTCGACCGCGTCCCGGTCCGGGTAGCGGTTCAGGTCGGCGGCGGCGGCGGCGACCGACGCGGTGAGGTCGTCGACCAGTGCCTGGCTGGGCGCGTACGGGTTCTCGTTGACGTTGATCTGCACCGGGGTGGTGAGCTGCGGGGCGCCGTACGGGGTCTGCCCGACGAGGTCGGCCCGCAGCGGCAGGTCGGCCAGCGTGACGCGGTCGCCGATCACCGGTCACCACCGGACGACGCGTCCCCGAAACGCGCCGACACCGCTTCGCCGTGCGCCGGCAGGTTCTCCGCCGCCGACAGCACGAGCACGTCCTCGGACACCGCCTTCAGCGCGGCCTCGTCGTAGGTGATGACCTGCATCGATTTCAGGAACGTCAGGACGTTGAGCCCGGAGGTGTAGCGGGCGCTGCCGGTGGTCGGCAGCACGTGGTTGGAGCCCGCGCAGTAGTCGCCCAGCGACACCGGCGACCACGGACCGACGAACACCGCGCCGGCGTTGCGGATGCGGGCGGCGACGGCCGGCGCGTCCACCGTCTGGATCTCCAGGTGCTCGGCGGCGTAGGCATCAGAGACCGCCACAGCGTCATCGATCGACGACACCAGGACGATCCCGGACTGCTCCCCGGACAGCGCCACCGTGACCCTGTCGGCGTGCCGGGTGGTCGGTACCCGGCGGGCGATCTCGGCGTCGACGGCGTCGGCGAGTTCAGCGGAGGTGGTGATGAGCACCGCGGCGGCGAGCGGGTCGTGCTCGGCCTGGGAGACGAGGTCGGCGGCGACGTGCACCGCCGACGCGGAGGCGTCGGCGATCACCGCGATCTCGGTCGGGCCGGCCTCGGAGTCGATCGCGACCAGCCCGCGGACAAGCCGCTTCGCCGCGGTGACGTAGACGTTGCCCGGGCCGGTGATGACGTCGACCGGCTCGATGACGGTGCCGTCGGTGTCGGTGGCGCCGTAGGCGAGCAGGGCCACGCCCTGCGCCCCACCGGCGGCGTACACCTCGTCCACCCCGAGCAGCGCGCACGCGGCCAGCACGTTCGGGTCGGGCCAGCCGTCGTTGGTCTTCTGCGCGGGCGAGGTCACCGCGATGCCCGCGACCCCGGCGACCTGCGCCGGGACGACGTTCATGACCACGCTGGACGGGTACAGCGCGAGCCCGCCCGGGACGTACAGCCCGACCCGGGCCACCGGCACCCAGCGCTGCTCGACCACCCCGCCCGGCGCGATCTCGGTGCGCACACCGGTCGGCAGCTGCGCGGCGTGCCCGGCGCGGGCCCGCTCGATCGACTCCCGCAGGGCGGCGACGATCCGCGGGTCGGCGGACTCGAGCGACGCCGCGAGCACCGCGGCGGGCACCCGCAGGGTGGCCGGGCGCACGCCGTCGAAGCGTTCGGTCGCGTCCAGCACCGCCGACGCCCCGTGCTCGCGTACCGCGCCGACCAGCTCGCTCACCGCGGCGGTGGCGGTGCCGACGTCGACGGAGGCGCGCGGCATCACCGTCCGCAACGCGGTGGTGGTGGGCAGTCCGGAACGGAGATCGATACGGCGCAGGCGCACGGGTGCGGGGACGGTCACCGGTCAAGCCTAGGGGCGCCCGCGACCCAGATTCGGCAGTCCGTTCCAGGAGACGAGGAAGGTGTAGACGATCACAGCGGCGGTGGGGGCGGCGAGGTACCCGGCCCAACCGGTGAGCACCGCCGGCGCGGTGACGATCTCCTGCGCGCCGGCGGTCGCGGCCACCGATGCCGGGTCGGTGCCCGAGGCCAGCAGCAGTCCGAGCCGCCCCGCGAGCAATGACCCGAGCCCCGTCAGCACCCCGACCGCGACGATCATCAGCGGTCCCCGCGTCGCGACGAACGACCAGGCCAGCACGCCCAGCAGCACCCCGACGACCAGGCCGAGCACCGCGAACACCCCGAACGCGACGAAGATGTGCTGCGTCTCGGTCGGCAGCGGCGCCCAGCTCTGGTTGGAGAACACCTGGTACTGCACGCCGGGCGCGATCGCCGACCACAGCCAGCCCTGCACGACGGCGAGCAGCAGCGCCGCGGCCGCCACCACCCCGACCGCCCGCACCGCCGGCCCGCTCAGGCCATGCAGTCCGCCCCCAGCAGTGCCTTCAGGTCGCCCATCAGCGCCGACGTCAAGGTCACCCGCAGGTGATCCGGCAGGCCCCACAGCTGCTCCTCCATCTGGCACTGCAGCCGGATCTGCACGCTCGTGGTTCCGGGGTGTTCCTTGAGGATGTCGCGGAAACGGTCGATGACCGGCTCGGTGACCCGGCCGGGGGTGAGCTTCACCCGCAGCGGGCCGCGGTTGTCCGCGCTGGTCAGGTCGGGGGTGACCACCGAGGTGGCCCGGAACGACAGCCGCTCGTCCGAGCGCGACACCTGGCCCTTGACCAGCACGATCGCGTCCTCGGCGAGCTGCATCGCGTTCTCGCCGTAGACCTTGGGGAAGAACAGCACCTCGACGCCGCCGGCCAGGTCCTCCAACGACGCGGACGCCCAGATGTCGCCCTTCTTGGTGACCCGCTTGGCGAAGTTGGTGAGGATGCCGCCGACCGTGACCGTCCCCCGGTCGGGCACGGTGCCGTCCAGGATGTCGGTGATCGAGGCGTCGGTCTGCGAGGCGAGGATGTGCTCGACGCCGGCCAGCGGGTGCCCGGAGACGTAGAGCCCGAGCATCTCCCGCTCGAAGCCCAGGCGCAGCTTGGTGTCCCATTCGGTGTCGGGCACCTTGATGAGGAAAGTGTCGCCGATGTCGTCGGTGCTCATCTCGCCGAACAGGTCGAACTGGCCCGCAGCCTCGGCCTTCTTGACGTTCATCACCGAGTCGACCGCCTCGACGTGCACCATCAGCAGGCCCTTGCGGGGGTGCCCGAGCGAGTCGAACGCGCCCGCCTTGATCAGCGACTCCACGACCTTCTTGCCGCAGACCACGGCGTCGACCTTGGCCAGGAAGTCGCTGAAGTCGGTGAACGCGCCCTTCTCCCGCCGGGTCGCCACCAGCGAGGCGACGACGCCGGTGCCGACGTTGCGGACCGCGCCGAGACCGAAGCGGATGTCGGTGCCGACCGGGGCGAAGTCGCGTTCGGAGGAGTTGACGTCCGGCGGCAGCACCTTGATGCCCCGCGCCCGGCACTCGGCCAGGTAGATGGCCATCTTGTCCTTGTCGTCGCCCACCGAGGTGAGCAGCGCCGCCATGTACTCGGCGGTGTAGTTGGCCTTGAGGTAGGCCGTCCAGTACGAGACCAGCCCGTACGCCGCGGAGTGCGCCTTGTTGAACGCGTAGTCGGAGAACGGCAGCAGGATGTCCCACAGCGTCTTCACCGCGGCGGCGGAGTAGCCGCGGTCGGCCATGCCCTTGGAGAAGCCCTCGAACTGCTTGTCCAGCTCCGCTTTCTTCTTCTTGCCCATGGCCCGGCGCAGCAGGTCGGCCTGGCCGAGGGAGTACCCGGCGACATTCTGCGCGAGGGCCATGACCTGCTCCTGGTAGACGATCAGGCCGTAGGTGTCGCCGAGGATCTCGGCGAGCGGTTCCTCCAGCTCCGGGTGGATCGGGATGACCGGCTTGCGGCCGTTCTTGCGGTCGGCGTACTCGTTGTGCGAGTTGGCGCCCATCGGGCCGGGCCGGTACAACGCGCCGACCGCGGAGATGTCCTCGAAGTTGTCCGGGCGCATGC
>JBQGEH010000749.1:0-2327 GCA_052039515.1 Nakamurella sp.
CATCCGGTTCCAGCCGCGCAGACTCGGCTCGACGAAGCTGACCAGCGCACCGAGACCGCCGACGGTGGCCACCGCCACCATCGCGCAGGCCAGGCCGGAGACCGCCGCGAGCGACGCGGACCGCCCGGCGTCGACCGTCCCGGACAGCGGTCGGGTCGGGGTGCCGACGCCGCGTGCGGCCCTGGCCACGGCGGCGGCGCACACCAGCCCGGCGACGACCAACCCCAGGGCGGCGGCGGCGCCCAGCGCCGGCTGCTCCGACGGCAGCGGGAATCCCGCGTCGTACCGGTTGCGCAGACTCCCGAGCAGCTCGACGCGGTGCCCGGGGGCGGGCATCAGCAGCGAGGTGATCTTCAGGGCGTAGACCTCGGCGTCACCGCGGGCCCGGTCGACCGCCGACCCGGGATGGCCCTGCTGCCACAGGATGTCGGGCAGCACGTTGACCAGCATCACCAGGACCACCAGGCCGGCGGCGGCCAGCGCGCCGGCGAACACGCGCCACGACCGGTGCACCAGGAAGGCCACGACCGCGCAGCCGCCGATCAGTACCGCGCCGAACGCGGCGTAGTACGACGCCGACGTGGCGGCCACCGCCAGGGCGACGACGAGCGCTCCAGCGCGCAGCGCCGGCCGGTCCCACCAGCCCGCGCGTGGCCCTGCCGACCGCGCCGGCTGCCACGGGTTCGCACCCCGCAGCACCACGTAACCGACCCAGATCAGCACCGGGACCGGCCAGTAGCCGGAGAGGTAGTAGTGGCTCTCCCCGCGCATCCAGTGGTAGGGCGCGACCGCGAAGAGCACCGCCCCGGCGACCGCGAAGGCACGGCTCACGCCGCAGCGGCGCAGGAACCACAGCCCGGTCACCGCGGCCAGCGGGAACCCCAGGAGGTAGTAGGCGTTGAAGACCAGCGGCCACGACGAGGTGAACCAGCCGGCGACCTTGGCGAAGAGCAGCGGCAGGTGATCGCCGAACGGATAGACGTGGTAGTTCTGACCGGCCGGGGCGCCCAGGTCGGCCTGGTGCTCGTACCACCCCCACTGCACCGTCGCCTTGACGTGCGCCGCCGAGGACACCGCGTCCCCGCTGTAGTCGAACGGGATCCGCAGGTCGGCCCGCCACAGCTGCATCGACCACACCACCGCGGCGACGGTGCCGGCCACCGCGGCCAGGTAGGCGAGCGCCTCGCGGACCGGCCCGCGTTTCGCGGCACCGCCGGGCGTCCCGCGGAGCTCGGACGCGCCGTCGGGACGGTGACCGGCGGCATGACCGCCGTGGGCCGACTGCGACGCCGCGGACGTGGCCGCCGGGCGGTAAGCGGTCCCGACGAGACCCCACGCCGTGGCGTCGGGCCGCATCGGAACGGGCGGCTCCGGGGTGCGGGGGCTGGTGATCACGGGGGGCCTCTCGGTCCGAGGGGACGGTCGCGCTCCAGCCTGGGATCGCCCCTTCCCGCGGTTCCTGACCGCACCTGACCGGCCGGTCAGGTGACACCGGGTGGTCAGGTGCGGTCCGCGACGACCGCGCCCCCCGGCGGGCGACGGCGACCCCGCCTCCGGCGGCCGCCGTCGGCAGAGGGCAGGATGCTGAACAGCGGGCCGGGCGATCCCCGGGCCGCATCCGTGACCGCGAAGGAGTCGACGTGTCCGCACTGACCGTGGGTGTACCGAAGGAGATCAAGGACAACGAGAACCGGGTGTCCGTCCAACCGGACGGCATCCACGAGCTCGTCCACCACGGTCACCGGGTGCTGGTCGAGACCGGCGCCGGGGACGGCTCCCGCTTCCCGGACGCCGAGTACGCCGCCGCGGGCGCCACGATCGTGGACAGTGCCGACGAGGTGTTCGCCGGGGCCGACCTGATCGTCAAGGTCAAGGAGCCGATCCCGGCCGAGTACCACCGCTTCCGCCCCGGCCAGCAGCTGTTCACCTACCTGCACCTGGCCGCCGACCGCGGTCTCACCGAGTTCCTGCTCGAGCGACGCGTCGACGCGATCGCCTACGAGACCGTGCAGACCACCGACCGCAAGCTGCCGCTGCTCACCCCGATGAGCGAGGTCGCCGGGCGGCTCGCGGTGCAGGCCGCCGCCCACCACCTGGAGAGCCCCGCGGGCGGCGCCGGCATCCTGCTCGGCGGGGTCCCCGGCACCCCGGCGGCCAAGGTGACGATCATCGGCGGCGGCGTCTCCGGCACCGAGGCCGCGAAGATCGCCCTGGGCATGCGCGCCCTGGTCACCGTGTTCGACCCCAACCCGGCCCGCCTGGCCTACCTGTCCGACCTCTTCGGTGGACGCCTGGAGCTCGTCACCCCCATCCGGGCCCGCACCGCG
>JBQGEH010000750.1:0-7048 GCA_052039515.1 Nakamurella sp.
GCGTCCGGTCGACGGCGAGATCGCCGACATCGTGGTCTGCGGCACCAGGTAGCCGTTGCGGTGCACGGTGCGGAACATCTCCTGCACCACGGCGTAGTGGTTGGTCGTCGTCGTCCGGGTGAACAGGTCGTAGGACAGGCCCAGGCCCTGCAGGTCGTCGACGATGACCCGGTTGTAGCGGTCGGCCAGCTCCTTGGCGGTGACGCCCTCCTGATCGGCCTGCACCAGGATCGGGGTGCCGTGCTCGTCGGTCCCGGACACCATCAGCACGTCGTTGCCGATCATCCGCTGGTAGCGGCTGAAGATGTCCGACGGCACCCCGAACCCGGAGACGTGCCCGATGTGGCGGGGTCCGTTGGCGTAGGGCCAGGCGACGGCGGTCAGTACGGAGCTCATGGGGCACCACGTTAGTGGGCCCGGGAGGCCCTACCGGCCGGGTGCGGCCTCCGGTGCCGGCTGCGGCACGGCTTCCTGGGGCACGACGGCCGGCGGCACCGCGGGTCGCGCACCGGCGGCGTGCCGCCCGGTCCGGCCGCGCTTCTCGTAGGCGCTCTCGATGCGGCGGCTGATGCCGGCCGGCATCGCGAACAGCACGCCGAGACCCATCTTCTCCAGTGCCGTCCGGATCCACAGCGACAGCACGGTGAACAGGATGGTCAGCACCAGCGGCCACAGCGTGGCGATGACCGGCGACGCCAGCAGCGACCGCATCCGCTCCGCGCCGATCAGGTGCGGGGTGATCTCGGCCAGCGGGATGTGCAGGACGTAGATCTGCAGGGTGCGCCGTCCGACGAACTCGCCGACCCGGGCGAACGCCGACCAGCGGGTGAGGTTGGCGACGGTGACGCAGCCCAGGGCGATGAACGCCAGCCCGCTGGTCTGCTGGATCAGCGCGTCCAGCGGCTGCGGCAGGTTCAGCGCGTTCAGCACCACCAGGACGGCCGCCACGACGCCGAACAGCGGGATGTCGCGGATCCGGCGGCGGTCGCCGAGCCGGCCCAGCAGCGGGGCGCCGTAGACGCCGACGCCGAACCACACCGCGTTGAAGCCGAGCTTGACCCACTGCAGGCCGTCGGGCAGCTCCATCGCGAGCAGCACCACGCCGAGGACGAACAGCACCGGCAGCACGATCTTCGCCGGGACGCGGCGGATCGTGGTGAAGACGATGACGTAGAGGGTCAGCGCGAAGATGTACCAGAGGAAGGTGCGCACCGGCAGCGCGAGCTCCAGCAGGAAGGCGGGGCCCACCCCGATCTGGTCCTGCAGGTCGTAGCCGCCGACGACGGCGAAGATCGCCGAGTGGATGAGCAGCCACACCACGTAGAGGTAGTAGGTCGAGGACGCGCGGACCGCGGCCCCGGGCCGGCCCCAACCCTGCTGGATCCGACGGCTGGCGAGCATGCCCGAGATGGCCAGCAGCAGCGGCATCCGCAGTGCCCCGACGAGGCCGCTGACCGCGAACCAGCCACGTTCGGCGGGCGCCCAGATGCTGTCGGCGAACGGCTCGTAGGTGAGCAGACCGACGTGGAACAGCACCACGAGGACGACGCAGAGGCCGCGGGCGGCGTCCACCCAGCGCAGCCGCGAGCCACCGGCAGGCACAGACGGCACAGTCGGCACAGACGCGGCCGCCTGGGCGGAGTCGACGGACGGAGATGACACAACAGCCCCCGGGACGGTGTCGTAGGGCGGACCGAGCGGATCGCTCGAACGGACGGGCGGTGCCCCCGGGGACGACCTCGTCGTCACACCCTCAAGTCGCACCGATCCGGGCAGAGCTTACGGCCTGAACCGGCGTCCGCCCTATGGAGCGGGTCACAGAGCGTCATCCGGGGTGACCGGGATGCACCCGTCCGGGTCGACACCCGGGCGCCGCTCCCCGGTCGCCGCGCACCCGGCGCCGGCCGGGTTCCGCTCACACCGCCGGATGACGGCGTCCCGTCGGGGGACGCCGTCACCCGGGACGGTCGGTCAGCTCTTCGGGGTCTGGTTCACCCCGTGGGTCGCGCCCTGCTCCTCGACCTCGGAGCGGTCACCGGACCACAGGGTGTGGAAGGTGCCCTCCTTGTCGACCCGCTGGTAGGTGTGCGCGCCGAAGAAGTCCCGCTGTCCCTGGATGAGGGCGGCGGGCAGTCGCTCGGTGCGCAGTCCGTCGTAGTAGGCCAGCGACGAGGCGAACACGGGGGTGGGGATGCCGGACTGGGCCGCCCCGGCGACGACCCGCCGCCACGAGTCCTGACCCTTGCTGACCACGTCGGTGAAGAACGGCGCGAACAGCAGCGACGCGAGGTCCGGGTCGTCGGCGTAGGCCTCGGTGATCCGGTTGAGGAAGCGGGCCCGGATGATGCAGCCGCCGCGCCAGATGCGGGCGACCGCGCCGCGGTCGATGTCCCAGTCGTAGTGCGCCGCGCCCGCGACGATCTCGTCGAAGCCCTGCGCGTAGGCGACGATCTTGGACGCGTACAGCGCGAGCCGGACGTCCTCGACGAAGGCGTCGCGGTCCTGGACCGACCACGGCTGTGACGGCCCGGGGAGGATGTGCGCACCCTGGCGCTGCTTCGTCGACGACGACAGCCCGCGGGCGAACACGGACTCGGCGATGCCGGTGACAGGGATGCCCAGGGTCAGCGCGGTCTGCACGGTCCAGGTGCCGGTGCCCTTCATGCCGGCGGCGTCCACGACCACGTCGACGAACGGCTTGCCGGTGGCGGCGTCGACCTGCTTGAGCACCTCGGCGGTGATCTCGATGAGGAAGGAGTCCAGGTCGCCGCGGTTCCACTCGGCGAACACCTCGGCGATCTCGGCCGGCTCCATCCCGGCGCCACGGCGCAGCAGGTCGTAGGCCTCGGCGATGAGCTGCATGTCGGCGTACTCGATGCCGTTGTGCACCATCTTGACGAAGTGGCCGGCGCCGTCGGTGCCGATGTGGGTGCAGCACGGGTCGCCGTCGACGTGCGCGGAGATCTTCTCCAGGATCGGGCCGAGCGAGGCGTAGGCCTCCTTCGAGCCGCCGGGCATGATCGACGGGCCCTTGAGCGCGCCCTCCTCGCCGCCGGAGATGCCGCAGCCCACGAAGTGGATGCCCTTCTCGCGGGCCGCCTTCTCCCGGCGGATGGTGTCCTCGAACAGCGCGTTGCCGCCGTCGATGAGGATGTCACCCGGCTCCAGCAGCTCCGACAGCTCGTCGATGACGGCGTCGGTCGGCCCGCCGGCCTTGACCATGATGATGATCTTGCGGGGCTTGGCCAGCGAGGCGACGAACTCCTCGGTGGTGTCGCTGGGCACGAAGGTGCCGTCGGAGCCGTGCTCCTCCACGACCGCGCGGGTCTTGGCCGACGAGCGGTTGTGGATCGCGGTGACGAAGCCCTTGCTGGCGAAGTTGCGCGCCAGGTTGGACCCCATCACCGCCATCCCGGTGACGCCGATCTCAGCGGTGCCGACGGTGGACTCTGTCATCTGTGGTCACTTCCGGGTCGAGGGGACCGTCCGGATCCGGACGGCGCGGGTCTGACGGTCAAACGGTGCGGGTGGTCGATCGGGTGCGGTCAGCGGCCGAGCGCGGCCTTGTCCGCCTCGGAGATCCGGCGGCCGTCGGCCCGGCCGGCGGTACGGGCCTGGGTCGCCTTGATGACCTGACCCATCTGCTTCATGGTGGGCGCACCACCGGTGGCGTCGGCGACCTCGGCCACCGCGGCGTCGACGGCGGCGGTGAGCTCGTCGTCGGTGAGCGGGGTGGGCAGGTACTCCGCGATGACCGCCGACTCGGCGCGCTCGCGGTCGGCGAGTTCGGTGCGGCCGCCACCGTCGAACGCCTCGGCCGACTCCCGACGCTTCTTCACCTCGCGGGCGAGCACGGTCATCACCTCCGCGTCGGTCAGCTCGCGGGCGGTGTCGCCGGACACCTCCTCGGTGGTGATGGCGGCCAGCACCATCCGCAGCGTGGCCTTGCGCAGATCGTCGCGGGCCTTCATCGCGGTGGTCAGGTCGGCGCGCAGGCGCTCCTTCACGGTCGTGCTCATGCGGACAACCGTAAACCCCGGCGGGCGACGGTTCAGCGGCGCGCGGTGGCCAGTGCGTACACCGACCGGCGGTGCAGGTCGTAGGTGGCCGCGACCCGGTCGACGGCGTCCCGCCGGCTGCTGCCCGCGGCGATCAGCGCGTCGATCTCGGCGAGCAGGGTCGCGTCGTCGGGCGGCGCGGCGGACGCTCCCGACGATCCCGCGACGACGACGGTGATCTCCCCGCGGAGCCCACCCGCGGCCCAGTCGGCGAGCTCGCCCAGCGGCCCGCGCCGGACCTCCTCGTGGGTCTTGGTCAGCTCCCGGCACACCGCCGCCGGCCGGTCGGCACCGAACGCGGCGGCCATCGCCGTCAACGACTCGGCGATCCGGTGCACCGACTCGAAGAAGACCATCGTCCGCGGCTCGCCGCGCAGCCCCCCGAACGCCCGGGTCCGTTCGCCGGCCTTGCGCGGCGGGAAACCCTCGAAGGTGAAGCGGTCGCTGGGCAGCCCGGACAGCGCCAGCGCGGTGATCACCGCACTCGGGCCGGGGACGCTGGTCACCGGCAGGCCGGCGGCGGCGACCGCGGCGACCAGCGTGTAGCCGGGGTCGGAGACCGACGGCATGCCGGCGTCGGTGACCAGCACGACGCGCTGCCCCCCGGCGATCCGGTCCACCAGCCCCGGGATCCGGGCCGTCTCCACCGACTCGTAGAACGACACCACCGGGGCGTGCAGGTCCACGTCGAGGTCGGCGGCCAGCCGCAACAACCGCCGGGTGTCCTCGGCGGCGATGACGTCGGCGTCGGCCAGCGCCCGGGCGAGCCCCGGTGAGGCGTCGCTGACCCGGCCCAGCGGGGTCCCGGCCAGGATCAACGCACCGCCGGCGGGGGTGGCGGGAACGGCGGGGTCGGTCACCGCCTCACCCTACGATCGGGGCATGACCTCTCTGGCCACGGCGCCTCCGGGGACCGACGACGGGGACCGGCCGCCGGTCCCCGCTCCCCCGGTGCGGGCCGGTGACGGAGCCCGGGAACCGGACCCGGCCGACACGGTGGTGGCCATCGGCGCGCTGCCGCCGCTGGCTCCCCCGGTGCCGGTGGCCCGTACGGCCGCCCCACGGCTGCCGTCCGACCGGACCCGCGGCTGGCTGGTGACGGTGGTGGTCAGCGCCGTCGGCGCGATCGTCCGGTTCTGGCAGCTCGGTTTCCGCACCGACGGCGGCACCCCGATCTTCGACGAGAAGTACTACGCACTGAACTCGTGGGAGGTCCTCAACAACGGCGGCTACGAGGCCAACCCCGGCTACGGCCTGGTCGTGCACCCGCCCCTGGGTAAGCAGGTCATCGCGATCGGCGAGTGGCTGTTCGGCTACAACGCGGTCGGCTGGCGCTTCATGACCGCGGTGGCCGGGGTGGTCTGCATCGCGATCGTCGTCCGGGTCGCCCGCCGGCTCACCGGCTCGACGTTCATCGGCGGCGTGGCCGGGGTGCTGCTGATCTGCGACGGGGTCTCCCACGTCCAGTCCCGGACCGGCCTGCTGGACATGATCCAGGCGGTGTTCGTCCTCGCCGGGTTCGCCTGCGTGGTCGCCGACCGCGACCAGGTCCGGTCCAGGCTGCACGCCGCCGCGGTGGCCGCCGCCGACCGGGGCGGGATCACCGCCGACTCCTGGGCCGGGCCCGCGCTCGGTGCCCGCTGGTGGCGGTTCGGGGCGGGGGTGATGTTCGGCTGCGCGGCCGCGGTGAAGTGGTCGGGGATCTACTGGTTCGCCGCGTTCGGCGTCGTCGTGGTGATCTGGGACGTGCTGGCCCGCCGCTCGGTCGGCGTCAGCCGCTCCACCCGCGCGGTGCTCCGCCGTGACCTGCTGCCGTCGCTGTGGTCGCTCGCCGTGGTCCCGGTGCTGGTGTACGTGGGCAGCTGGTGGGCGTGGTTCGCCTCCGAGACCGCCTGGGCCCGCCACCTCACCGGCAACGTGGTCACCTCGTTCCTGCAGTGGCAGCAGCAGATGCTGAAGTTCCACGCCAATCTGGTGACCCCCTCGGTGGTGGCCAACCGGCACCCGTGGGAATCCAAGCCGTGGTCGTGGCCGATGGGCACCCGGCCGGTGCTCTACTACGTCCAGGGCGGCGCGGACGCCACCGGCTGCGACGGCGCCACCGACTGCGTGAAACGGATCTTTCTCATCGGCACGCCGGCGATGTGGTGGCTGGCGCTGCCGGTGCTGCTGTGGGCGCTGTGGCGCATCGTCGGCCGGCAGGACTGGCGCTACGCCGCGGTGGTGGTGGCCTACGCCGCCGGTTACCTGCCGTGGTTCTTCAACCTCGAACGGCAGATGTACTTCTTCTACATGACGCCGGTGGCGCCGTTCCTCGTCCTGGCCATCGCGCTGGTGCTCGGGGACGTGCTGGCCAAGCGGACGGCCGGGGTGGAGCGGCAGCTGCTGTCACTGGCCGTGGTGTGCCTGTACGTCGGGGTCGTGGTCGCCGACTTCGCGTTCCTCTGGCCGATCCTCAACGGCGACCCGATCACCAACGCCGAGCTGACCGCGCGGATCTGGATCCCCACCTGGGGCTGACCCGGGTCGTCGCGACCTGACCCGGCGGCACGCCGAAAGGCGCCGCGGAGGGCGGGTATAGGGTCGACGACGGCTCGGCACGAGGCTGTTCGAAAGCAGCGTCACCACGAGGAGGACATCCGTATGGCCCCGTATTCCCTTCCTGATCTGCCCTACGACTACGCGGCTCTCGAGCCGTTCATCTCCGGCAAGATCATGGAACTGCACCACGACAAGCACCACGCCGCCTACGTCAAGGGAGCCAACGACACCCTCGACCAGCTGGCCGAGGCGCGGGAGAAGGGCGCTTTCGGTCCTATCAACGGACTCGAGAAGAGCCTGGCCTTCCACCTCGGTGGGCACATCAACCACAGCGTCTTCTGGCCGAACCTGTCCCCGGACGGTGGCGACAAGCCGGACGGCGAGCTGGGCGCGGCGATCGACGAGTTCTTCGGCTCGTTCGACGGTTTCCGTCGCCAGTTCACCGCGAA
>JBQGEH010000751.1:0-3831 GCA_052039515.1 Nakamurella sp.
CCTGTAGGGAAGCGGTTCCCGATGCCGTGGGGCTCCGGACTCCGGTCCGGGGCCCCACTCTCGTTTCCAATCCGGCGGTACTGAGCCGGGCTCAGCGCGCCGGCACCGCGTCCCGTCCGGTCCGCGGACCCAGCAGCTCCATCGCCTCGTTGAGCCGTGCGGCCGCGCGGTAGGCGGGGTCCCGGTGACCCACCGTGCCGTCGCCGGCCGCGTCCAGCAGCGCCCGGACGCCGTCGCCCGGCCGGTCCCCACCGCCGCCCGGCGGGGTCGCGCTGCGCAGGGTCGGTGCGGCGGCGAGCTCCCGGGCCGCACCGGCCAGTTCGTCGCACACGGTGCCCAGCTCCGGGTCGCGACCGTGGTCGAGCACCGCGGCGGCGAGCGCCCGGGCGGCCGCCCCGCAGGCCCCGAGCACCGACACCCGGTGCCGCAGCTCCAGCCGGTTCGCCCCGAACAGCCGGCCCCGGGTGAGCGCCTTCCGCGCCCGCACGACCTGTCGTCCCGCGTCCTCGACGAGCACGGTCAACGTCAGCACCGACCGCTCGACCGGTTCGTCGCGCAGGGTCGCGGCGCACGCGTCGAGCAGGTCGGCCAGCGCGCCGAAGAACGTCTGCCGGGCGACCCGGAGCGTGGCCCGGCTGTGGGTCGGCAACACCAGCAGCGACACCCCGATGCCGATCAGCGCGCCCGCGGCGGTCTCCTCCACCCGCAGGATCAGCACCCGGTCGCTGAACGTGCCGAGCAGGGTGTACAGCTGGCCGAGCATCACCGTGATGAAGAAGACCATCGCGCTGTTGCTGACCACCTGCAGGAAGAACGCCGCCGCGATGCACAGCAGGATGGCCAGGATCGCCCACACCGGATGACCGCGGGTCACCTCACCCAGACCGACCGCGCCGAACAGCCCCAGCAGCGTCCCGACGATGCGGGACGCGCTCTTGGACACCGTCTCACCCGACGTCGACGCCCCGGCGAAGGCGACGAAGGCGGCGATCACCGCCCAGTAGAAGCGCTGCGGCGAGATGAGCTCCCCGGCCACGATGGCCAGCGCCGCCGCCACCGCGGCCTGCACCGCCTGCCGGGTGGTGAGGGGCAGCCGGGACGGTGAGAACCGGCCGGCGTCAGCCTGGTCCAGCGACCGCTCGGCGAGCTTGGCCGTGCCGGGCAGCGCTCCGCCGACCAGCGTGACCGCCGGCTCGAAGTCGTCGTCGCCGGCGTCCAGCGGATCCCGCCCGGCACCGGCGGGCGCCGGTTCGGTCAACGACCCCACGTCCCAGGCGGCCACCGTCTCCAGCAGGAACAGCGCCGCGCTGCCGAGCCGCTGGACGGTGGCACGGTCCCGGGTCGCCGCGGCCGGACCGTCCGCGACGGACGGTCCCGGTCCCGCGGTCAGCGCCCGGGCGAATCGCTGCGCGGTGCCGACGTCACCCCAGCCCAGCGCGGTCAGCATCGTGCGGATGTCGGCCAGCAGCGCCGGCGGGAGTGCGTGCCGGCGGGTGGCCAGGTCCCGGACGGCGCCGCACACCGCGTCCAGTCCGATCTGCACGTCGACGGTCCACCGGCGCAACCGGCCCGGCGGCACCCCTTCCGGCAGCGCCCGCGGTTCGGCGAGCTGCCCGTCCAGGAGCAGCGCGACCTCGTCGACCTGGACCAGTTGGCGCCGCAGCCGCCGGACCGCGCGCGGCTCCGGGTCGTCCAGCACGTCCAGGGCCGCCGAGATCGCCGCCCGCCCCCGCGCCCGGAGCGCCACCACCGTCCGGTCCAGCGTCTGCCGCGGATCCGGGTGCAGCACGGTGACCAGCAGCAGGCCGACCCAGCCCGCCGCGGTCACCAGGGCGAGCCACAGGTACGGCAGTTCCGACAGCGGCGCCTGTAGGAACAGGGTGAAGAAGTAGCTCTGCCAGAACACGAAGCCGAGCGAGAACCAGCGCGGCCCGAACCGCCGCAGCCAGACCGCCGCGAACGAGATGGCCACGAACCCGACCAGGGACGGCACGTGGTGCGGCGCGATCAACACCCCGGCGGACGCGGAGACCAGCGCCAGACCGGTGCCGATCGCCACCGTCTGCGCGGTCGCCCGGCGGCTCGCGTCCTTCACCCCGGTGGACAGCAGCATCGCGAGCACCCCGCCGAACAGGACGAGCAGCCGCGGCGGCTGCCGCAGCAGCTCGGCGAGGCCCCACTCGACGAGCAGCGTGCTGCCGACGGCGACGAACACCCGGACCGCCACCCGCTGTCGCGCGCGACCAGGGTCCGAGGCCACGAAGCGGTCGCGGGCGTCACGGCACTCCTGGAGCACCCGGCCGAGTCCGCTCTCCGCGCCCGACCGCACCCGGGAACGCGGCGGATCGGCGGAGTCGGTCACCGCGCCATTCTCGCCTGCCGGGCGGCTGGCGGCTCCCACGGACGCGGACCGGCCGGGACCGGGACACAGCGGGTTCGGGTTCGCGGCGTCATCATGGGACCTGCGGTGCCCCGCCGCCCCGGCGGTCGCCGGGCAGGCCCCACGAGAGGAGTTCGCATGACCATGCCGGACATGAGCGCCGAGATGGAAGCCGCGACCAAGCGCGTCCAGGAGCTCAGCGACCAGGTCGTCGCGCAGGCCAAGAAGAACGGGCTGGCCTGGCTCGAGGGCTACGAGAAGGTGCTGGCCAACATGCTCGACCTGGAGGAGCAGGCGGCCAAGCAGACCGGCAACGAGCTGGCCACGACGCTCGCGACCAGCCACGCCAACTTCGTGCGGGCGACCTCGGAGGTGTTCTTCTCCACGATGAGCCGCCAGCTCAAGGGCTGACCCGGCCGGCCCGGGTCACCGTGCCCGGGCCGTCCGGCTGGGTCGGCATCAGTACCGACGCGTCCCGGGTCGTCGTGCGGTCGGCCGGGGCCACCCGTCAGACTGAGCCGCATGCCGATCGACCCGCTGGACGCCACCCGCGAGCTCGCCGAACGCGCCGCCGCCGTGCTCGCCCCGGAGACCGACCTGTTCGAGGACTCCGACGCGGCCGGTCTGCGGGCGGCGCTGCTCACCGCCCTGCGGTCGGCCGCCGCCCACCCGGCCGGACCGGCCCGCGCCGCGGCCACGCTCGGAACGACCCTGGCGCGCATCCCGTTCACCGCGGCCACCCGCTGGCTGGGTCGGCCGGTCGAGCCGCCGGTCCCGCTGGATCCGAAGGACCGGCGCTTCGCCGCCGCGGCCTGGGACGGCAACCCGGCGTTCGCCGCGGTGCGGATGGCCTACCTGGCCGGCGCCGCCTTCGCCCGCGAGGTGGTGAGCGGTGCGCCCGTCGACCCGGACGTCGCCCGCAAGGCGCGCGTCATGGTCGACCTGCTGATCGACGCGCTGGCACCAACGAACTTCCTGGTCACCAACCCGGCCGCGCTGGTCCGGGCGTTCGAGACGGGCGGGGCCAGCGTGCTGAACGGCACCCGGATGTTCCTCGACGATCTCGTGCACCACGGTGGGCGCCCCCGGCAGGTCGACACGTCGGGCTTCACCGTGGGCGGCAACCTGGCCTGCACCCCGGGCCGCGTGGTGTACCGCAACGACCTCATGGAGCTCATCCAGTACGACGCGCAGACCGAGGAGGTGCACGCGGCGCCGCTGCTGTGCAGCCCCCCGTGGATCAACAAGTACTACATCATGGATCTCGCGCCCGGCCGGAGCTTCATCGAGTGGGCGGTGCAGCACGGCCGCACCGTGTTCGCCATCAGCTACCGCAACTCCTCGGCCGAGATGGCCGGCACCACGATGGACGACTACCTGGTGCACGGGCCGCAGACCGCGCTCGACGTGATCCAGGAGATCACCGGCGCGGAGACCATCGACATCGTCGG
>JBQGEH010000752.1:0-2314 GCA_052039515.1 Nakamurella sp.
CCCAGGTAGATCGTGCCGTCCAGATCGAAGACGGCGGTTTCGATCGCGCGGGCGGGGTTCGCTGTGCCGTCCGTCATCAGACGACGATCAGCAGCGGGTTCTCGACCAGCTCCTTGAAGCGGGCCAGCCACGGGGCCCCGACGACGCCGTCCACCGGCCGGTGGTCGACCGACAGCACCACCTTGACGATGGTGCGGACCTTGACCTTGCCCTTGTCGGTGACGACCGGGGTGGGGGTGGCGGCCCCGACGGCGAGGATGCCGGCCTGCGGCGGGTTGATGATGGCGTCGAACTCCTCGACCCCGAACATGCCCAGGTTCGAGATGGTGAGCGTGCCGCCCTCCAGCTCGGACTGCTGCAGCTTGCCGGCGTTGGCCCGGGCGACCGCGTCCTTGATGCGGCCCGACAACGACGACAGGGACAGCGATCCGATGTCGCTGATCACCGGGGTCACCAGACCACGCTCGCTGGCCACGGCCACCGCGACATCGGCGGTCGGAGCCTGCAGGACGGCGTCCTCGCTCCACACCACGTTCATGTCCGGCACGTCCAGCAGAGCGCGGGCGGCGGCCTTGACGAGGAAGTCGTTGACCGACAGACGCGTCGTGGACACCGCGTTGAGCTCGGCGCGCAGCTTGAGCAGCGCGTCGACCTGCAGGGACGTGCGCAGGTAGAAGTGCGGCGCCTGCTGCTTGGAGGCCTGCAGCCGGGAGGCCACCAGCTTGCGCAGCTTGGAGTGCGGAACCGCGTTCCAACCGGGACGGGACACGGCCGGGGCGGCCGCGGGAGCCGGGGCAGCGGCCGGAGCCGGGACCGGGGCGGGGGCGGCGGCCGGCGCCGACGCGGCGTTCTCCACGGCCTTGCGGACGTCGTCACGGACGATGCGACCACCGGGGCCGGTGCCCTCGATGCTGGCGACGTCCAGCCCGGCCTCCTTGGCCAGCTTGCGGGCGATCGGGCTGGCGAACACCCGGCCGTTGCTGCCGCCGCCGGTGCTCGGCGTGCCCGCGCCGGCCGCCGGCGACAGGGGGGCCGCGGGTGCTCCCGACGACGCCTCGGCCGGTACGGCCGGGGTGCTGGGGTCCGGTGCGGCGGCCTCTTCGGGCGCCGACTTCACGGCGGCGTCTGCGTTGCCACCGGTGCTCGGCTCGGCGGCCGCGGGCTCACCGGAGCCACCGCCGGACCCGACACCGAGCTGGGCGAGCAGCTTGTCGCCCTCGGCGGGGTCCTCGCCCTCGGCGAGCAGCACGGCGATCGGGTCGCCGACCGGCACCGTGGCGCCGTCGGCGACCAGCAGTGCGTGCACGACACCGTCGACGTCGGATTCGACCTCGACCACGGCCTTCTCGGTCTCCACGGAGGCCATGGCCTGGCCGCTGGAGATGGTGGCTCCGGCCTTGACGCTCCAGGCCTCCAGGACTGCCTCGTCGGCGTCGGCCGAGACGCCGGGCATCCGGAACAGTGTTGCCATCAGTTCGTCGTCCTTACTGGATCGGTCACAGCTATGGGTGCGGACAGAGGGTCCGTCGGGACGGCGCGATGGCCAGTCCCGGCGGACGGCAACGTGTCTCAGATGGCCTTGAGCGCGTCGACGATGTCGTCGACATTGGCCAGTGCGGCGGCCTCGAGCACCTTGGAGATGCTGGGCGAGGACTCGCTGCCGGTGACCCGGGCGACCGGGGCGTCCAGCCAGTCGAAGTAGCGGCGCTGGATCTCGTCGGCCAGCCAGCCGCCGTAGGAGGTGCCCAGCGAGCCCTGCTCGACGATCATGACCTTGTTGGTCTTCTTGATGCTGGCCTCGATGGTGTCCCAGTCCAGGCTGGCCCGGTCGAGCCACCGCAGGTCGATGATCTCGGCGTCGACGCCGGCCCTCTCGGCCGCCTCGATCGACTTCTGCACCATCGCCAGGTAGGAGATGACGGTGACCGCGGAACCCTCGCGCCGGATCGCCGCCTGGCCGGGGGGCAGGATGTAGTTCCAGTCCGACTTCGGGGACGGGAAGTTGGCCTTGTAGAGGTCGGCTTCGTGCTCGAGCACCACGACCGGGTCCTTGAGGTGCATGGCCGCGTTGACCAGCCCGACGTAGTCGAGGGCGTTGGACGGGGCGATGATGCGCCAGCCGACCGAGGTGGCCATGATGCCGGCCGGGTCCATGGAGTGCTGCGAGCCGTAGCCGGTGTTGATGCCGATCTTGATGCGCATCAGCAGCGGCATGTCGTGGTCGCCGCCGAACATGTGCCGGGCCTTGCCGATCTGGTTGAAGATCTGGTCGGCCGCGACCCAGAGGAAGTCGGCGTACATCAGCTCGACGACC
>JBQGEH010000753.1:0-8948 GCA_052039515.1 Nakamurella sp.
TGGCCGCCGCCGCCGACGATGACGATGGAGTAGTGCCGCTTCGGATCCGGGTTGCGCCACAGGAACTCGGGGTGGTCGGGCAGCGCGGCGCCGGGCGGCGCGGGGGCGTTGACCGACGTCGCCGCGGCGGCGGGCGTGGAAGTCAGCATCGGATCTTCTTCATCTCGGGGTCGAACGCCGGTTCGGCCGTGACGGTGGCGGGGATGCGGCGGCCGAACCAGCCGATCTCCACCGGGGTGCCCGGGACGGCGGCGGCGACGGGCAGCCAGGCGTAGGCCAGCGGCAGCCCCAGGGTGTAGCCGTAGGCCGCGCTGGTCACGTAGCCGCCCGGGACCCCGTCGACGAACACCGGCTCGGACCCCACCATGATGCCGTCGGGGGTGTCCACGGCCAACAGGCACAGCCGGCGGTCGGCGGGCGGCCGGGCCAGCAGCCCCGCCTTCCCGGCGAAGTCGAGGTCGCGCTTGACGGCGAAGTCCAGTCCGCTCTCGGTGGGGCCGTGCTCCTCGGTCATGTCGGTGCCGTAGGAGCGGTAGCCCTTCTCGATGCGCAACGCGGTGAACGCGGCCCGGCCGGCGGCGATGATGCCGGCGTCGGCACCGGCCGCCATCAGCAGGTCCCACAACGCCAGACCCTGGTCGGCGGTGGTGTAGAGCTCCCAGCCGAGCTCCCCGACGTAGGACAGCCGCATCGCGGTGACCGGGACCGACCCCAGGTACAGCTCTTTCGCCCGGAAGTAACCGAATGCCGCGTGGGACAGGTCGGTGCCGGTCAGCGGCTGCACCACCTCGCGTGCCTTCGGCCCCCAGATGCCGAGACAGCAGGTGCCGGCGGTGATGTCGCGGATCTGCACGGTGCGCGCCTGTGGGGACCGGGCCAGCGCCCGGCGCAGCCGGTCGAGGTCCAGGGCGCCGTTCGCGCCGACCTGGTAGTGCTCCTCGCCGAGCCGGGCGACCGTGACGTCGGACCGGATGCCGCCGTCCGGTCCGAGCATCAGGCAGTAGGTGACGGCACCGACCGACTTGTCGATCTTCCCGGTGACCTGGCTCTGCAGGAACTCCGTCGCCCCGGGGCCGGTGACGGTCAGCCGTTTCAGCGCGGTCATGTCGAACAGGGCCACGTCGGTGCGGGTGACGGCGGCCTCGGCCGCGACCGTGGGGGACAGGAACCGGCCGGCCCAGTCGTCGGGATCCGGGATGTGCCAACCGGTGTCGCGGTCGCTGCCGACGAGGTGGTCGTTGGCGGCGTACCAGTGCGGCCGCTCCCAGCCGTTCGCCTCCAGGAACACCGCGCCGAGTTCCTGCTGACGGGGGTAGAACGGCGACGTGCGCAGCGGCCGGGAGTGCCGCATGGGCTCGAGCGGGTGCAGGATGTCGTACACCTCGACGAAGTTCTGGCAGTTCTTCGCGGCGATGTAGGCCGGCGCCAGCTGGTGGCGTTCGAAGCGGTTGAGGTCGCAGGCGTGCAGGTCGAAGCTGCGGCTGGACCCGTCGACCATCCACTCGGCCATCGCCTTCGCCACCCCTGCGGAGTGGGTGACCCAGACGGCTTCGGCGGTCCAGAAACCGTCCAGCTCGGCGTGCGGGCCGAGCAGCGGCAGATTGTCGGTGGTGAAGGAGAACACCCCATTAAAAGACACAGCAGGGGGCACCGTCACGTCGAGATGCCCGACGCCCGGCAGGATGCGGGCGGTCTCGGCGAGCGGGAAGGCGAAATCGTCCGGGGTGAACGGCAGCACGCTCGGCTGCCCGGGCTGGTCCCACCCGGCGAGGTCCTCGGCACGGACCGGCATCGGCCGGTGCCGGTAGGAGCCGACGCCCAGCCCGTCGAAGTGTTCGCGGAAGTACAGGTCGGCGTCCTGGTGGCGCAGCACCGGCCGCACCGCCTCGGTGGTGCGTCCGCTGAGGGCGGGAAGTGGTGCGGTCCAGGCGAACTGGTGCGCGAGCGGGGTCAGTGCGAGGGTCTGGCCGACCATCCCGGCGACCTTCGGTCCCCAGATCCCCGCGCAGCAGACGACCACGTCGGCGTCGATCACCTTGTCGCCACCCGCGGTGCGGACCGCAACCCCGGTGACCCGGGGCCCGAACGGGCCGGGACCGCTGTGGATCCCGGTCACCTCGTGCCCGTCCAGCACCCGCGCCCCGCGCTCGACCGCCGTCGCGAGCTGGGCCTGCACCGCGCGGACCGCCTTGGCGATGCCGTCGTCGGGGACGTGCAGACCGCCGAGCACCACGCCCGGGTCGAGCAGGTCGAAGGCGGCCACCGTCTCGTCGACGTCGAGCAGCCGGGCTCCGGTGACGCCCCAGGACTGGGCGAACCCGTGCCGCCGCTCGAGTTCCACGGCCCGCTCCGGGGTGGTGGCGATCTCCAGCCCGCCGACCGGCAGGTAGCAGGGCTCGCCCCGCCAGCTCATCGCGGAGAACTTGGCCACCGTGTACCGGGCGAAGTCGCTCATCACCTTGGTCGCGTTGACCTGGAACACCACCCCCGGCGCGTGCGACGTCGAGCCACCCGCGTGCGGCAGGGTGCCCGCCTCGAGCACGGTCACGTCCGTCCAGCCCCGGGCGGTCAGCTCCTCGGCCAGCGACGCACCGACCACGCCGGCGCCGATCACCACCACCCGCGGTCCCGCCATCACGTCCTCCTCGTCCGGCACCGCCGGGTGCGCGTCGAATCCCGCGGCCGATCCGTCACCGGACTCACCCGGCGAACCAGCGGCTCGGGGCCGGGGCGGTGTTCTGCCAGATGTGCTGGATCTCGCGGTACTCGGCGAGACCGGTGGGGCCGAGCTCCCGGCCGGTGCCGGACCGGCCGAAGCCGCCCCATTCCGCCTGCGGGACGTACGGGTGGTAGTCGTTGATCCACACCGTCCCGTGCCGCAGCGCCGCCGCGACCCGCTGGGCGCGGGATGCGTCGGAGGTCCACACCGCGCCGGCCAGGCCGTAGTCGGTGTCGTTGCCCAGCCGGACGGCGTCGGCCTCGTCGGTGAACGTCTCGACCGTCAGCACCGGGCCGAACGACTCGTCGCGGACGCAGGCCATACCGCTGACGCAGCCGTCGAGCACGGTGGGTGGGTAGAAGAAGCCGTCCCGCAGGGCCGGGTCGGTCGGGACGGCACCGCCGGTGCGCAGCACCGCGCCCTCGGCGACGGCGGCGGTCACGTGGGCGTGCACCTTCTCCCGGTGGGCGGCCGAGATCAGCGGACCGGTCTGGGCTGCCGGGTCGAAGGGGCCACCGAGCCGGATCCGGCCCGCCCGCTCGACCAGCTCGTCGACGAAGCTGTCGTGCAGGGTGTCCTGGACGATGAGGCGGGCGCCGGCCGAGCAGACCTGCCCGGAGTTGAGGAACACCGCGGTGAGCGCGTTGTCCAGCGCCGCCTCCCGGTCGGCGTCGGCGAAGACGATGTTCGGGTTCTTGCCGCCGAGCTCCAGCGCGACCCGTTTCACGGTGTCCGCGGCGGCGGCCATGATCGCCCGGCCGGTTGCCAGCCCACCGGTGAACGACACCAGATCCACCCGGGGATCCCGGGTCAGCGGCGCCCCGACCGCCGCACCGGTGCCGGTGACCAGGTTGGCCACCCCGGCGGGCAGGCCGGCCTCGGCCAGCGTCTCCATCAGCAACATCGACGTGGACGGCGTCAGTTCGGACGGCTTGAGGACGAACGTGTTCCCGGCGAGCAGCGCCGGTGCGACCTTCCAGGAGGTCTGCAGGAGCGGGTAGTTCCACGGCGTGACGAGGACGCACACCCCGACCGGTGCGTACACGATGCGGCTGATCGCATCCGGTCGCCCGGTGTCCACCACCCGGCCGGCGTCGGTGCCCGCGACACCGCCGTAGTACCGGAAACACGCGACCACGTCGTCGATGTCGTACTCGGACTCGACGAGACGCTTGCCGGTGTCGCGGGATTCGGCGGTCGCGTAGGCGTCCCGGTCGCGCACCAGCAGCTCGGCGACCCGCAGCAGCAGCGCGCCGCGGTCCCGTTCCGGCACCGCCGCCCAGCCACCTCCGTCGAACGCCCGGCGGGCGGCCGTCACGGCCGCCTCGGCGTCGGCCGCGTTCCCCTCGACGACCGTCGCCACCGCGGAACCGTCGGCCGGACAGCGGATCTCGCGCCAGTCCGACCCGGCGGGCGTGGCCCAGGCGCCGTCGATCCACAGGCCGTGCACGGTGGGGTCGGTGGTCACGGCCGCACCTCACGGTGACGGTGGAACGGCGCGTCGGACGGCGGCAGCGGCGGCACACCCAGGATGGCGTCGGCGGCCTTCTCGGCCAGCATCATCCCCGGGGCGTAGATGTTGCCGTTGGTGACGTAGGGCATCACCGAGGCGTCGACCACCCGTAGGCCGTCCACTCCGTGCACCCGCAACGTCCCGGGATCCACCACGGCCATCGGATCGCTGTCGGGGCCCATCTTCGCGGTGCACGACGGGTGCAACGCGGTCTCGGCGTCGCGGGCCACCCAGTCCAGGATCTCGGCATCGGTGGTGACGGACGGACCCGGGGAGGTCTCGCCGCCGTTGTAGGGCGCCATCGCCGGGCGGCTGAGGATGTCCCGGGCGACCCGGACGGCCTCGACCCATTCCCGGCGGTCCTGGTCGGTGGACAGGTAGTTGAACCGCAGGGCGGGGTGCCGGGTCGGGTCGGTGGAGGTGATCCGCACACTGCCGCGGGCGTCGGAGTACATCGGACCGACGTGGACCTGGTAGCCGTGGCCGGTGCGCTGGACCGGTCCGGAGACACTGCCGTCGTAGCGGACGGCGATGGGCAGGAAGTGGAACATCAGGTTCGGGTAGTCGACGTCGTCGTTGGAACGGACGAAACCGCCGCCCTCGAAGTGGTTGGTGGCGGCCGGTCCCCGCCGGGCCAGGATCCACTGCAGCCCGACCCACGGCTGCCGCCAGGCCGCGAGGTAGGGCTGCATGGACACCGGGCGGGAGCAGGCGTGCTGGACGTACACCTCGAGGTGGTCCTGCAGGTTCTCGCCCACTCCGGGCAGCGCCACCACCGGGCGGATCCCCAACGGGGACAACACCTCCGCCGGCCCGACGCCCGAGAGCTGCAGCAGCTGCGGGGTGTTGATCGCGCCGCCGCACAGGATGACCTCACCGGCGTCCACCCGGTGCGAGCGCCCGTGCCGCCGGTAGGTCACGCCGGTCGCCCGGGTGCCGTCGAAGCGGATCCCGGTGACCAGCGCCAGCGTGTGCACGGTCAGGTTGCGGCGGCGCATCGCCGGGCGCAGGTAGGCCCGCGACGCCGAGAGCCGGCGCCCACGGTGGACATTGCGGTCGAACGCGGCGAAACCCTCCTGCCGGTAACCGTTCACGTCGTCGGTGAGCGGGTAGCCGGCCTGCACGGCGGCTTCGAAGAACGCCCCGAACAGCGGGTTGGTCGCCGGCCCGCGCTCCAGCTTCAGCGGCCCCGAGTGGCCCCGCAGCTCGTCCGACGGGGGCGTGGCCAGGGTGTTCTCCATCCGGCGGAAGTAGGGCAGGCAGTGCGCCCAGTCCCACTCCGCCATCCCGGGGTCGGCGCCCCAGCGTTCGTAGTCCAGCGGGTTGCCGCGCTGGAAGATCATCCCGTTGATGGAGCTGGAGCCGCCGAGGACCTTGCCGCGCGCGTGCGCGATCCGCCGGCCGTGCATGTGCGGCTCCGGCTCGGAGACGTAGCGCCAGTCGTAGAAGCGGTTGCCGCTGGGATGGGTCAGCGCCGCCGGCATCTGGATGAACAGGTCCCAGGGGTAGTCGCTGCGCCCGGCCTCCAGGACGAGCACGGAGGCGCTGCCGTCGGCCGAGAGTCGTTCGGCGAGCACCGATCCCGCGCTGCCGCCGCCGACGACGACGGAGTCGTACCGGTCCGGGCTCATCGGGTGTCCCCGGTGTGGACGGCACGGGGAACGCTCCCGGACCGGTCGCGTCGGGTTAGGGTTGCGCTGTGAGCAACGATGCGCCGGTGCGGGACGCGGCCGTGCAGTCCGTCGACCGGGCCGTCAGCGCGCTGGAGTTCCTGGCCCGGCACGGCGAGGCCCGGGTGTCCGACGTCGCCGCCGCGATCGACGTGCACAAGTCCACCGCCTCCCGGCTGCTGGCCGTGCTGCTGCAGCGCGGCCTGGTCGAGGTGGCCGGGGAGCGGGGCCGCTACCGGCTGGGCTTCGGTCTGGTCCGGCTGGCCGGCGCGGTCGGCACCCGGCTGGACGTCGTCGGCGCGGGCCGCGACATCTGCGACGACCTGGTGGCCGCCAGCGGGGAGACGGTCAACCTGGCGGTGCGCCGCGGCGAGCACGCCTTCAACATCCACCAGAGCGCGGGGGACAGCGCGGTCGGCGTCAACTGGGTGGGCCGACCCACCCCGCTGCACGCCACGTCCTCGGGCAAGGTGCTGCTGGCCTTCGCCGCCGCCGCCGCCGGTCCGCCGGTCGACGGGCCGCTGGAGCGGTTCACCGCACGCACCGTCACCGACCCGGACGCGCTGGCGCGGCAGCTGTCCGACGCCCGCACCCAGGGCTGGGCGGCCACCCGCGGCGAGTACGAGGACGGGCTGAACGCGATCGCCGCCCCGGTGTTCGGACTGACCGGCACGGTCATCGCGGCGCTGTCGGTGTCCGGCCCGTCGTACCGCCTGTCCGACACCGCGCTGCCCGCCCTGGCGCCCGCGGTGACCGCCGCGGCCGCCCGGCTCAGCGAGCGGATGGGACACGTCGCTCCCGCGTCCTGACCCCGGCACCGTCAGTGCCCCAGCATCGCGGTCAGCCACGCGTGGAAGCCGCCGATGTGGTGCTCGCTGGGCACCAGCACCCCACCGTCCCGGTACGCCCGTGACGACATCGCCGGCTGACACCGCTCGCAGGCGTCGAAGTCCTGCTCGTTGACCCGGTGGAACAGCTCCACCGACTTGGCGACGTCCCGGCCCGAGTCCACCACGGACGGCAGGTACAGCCAGTCGCACTCCACGACCGTGCGGTCCACCGCCATCGGGTACATCCGGTGCACGATCACGTGGTCGGGCACCATGTTGACGAACACCTGCGGCTTGATGGTGATCGCGTAGTACCGCCGGTCCTGATCGGCGTCCAGGCCGGGCAGCTGGTCCACGCCGTCCGAGCCGTCGATGGTGAAACCCCGGATGTCGGAACCGAACTCGGCCCCGTGGTTGACGAACGACTGGGCGGCGTACCCGTCGGCGAACTCCGGGAGCACCTCGGTGAGCTCGGGGTGGATCGTCGCGCAGTGGTAACACTCCATGAAGTTCTCAACGATGAGCTTCCAGTTGGCGCGGACGTCGTAGACGATCCGCCGCCCCACGCTGAGGGTTTCGACGCCGTAGTGGTCGAGGTTGGCGACCTCGCCGAGCCGGTCCACGACCTCCTGCAGCACGGTCGCCTCGAACGACGGCGGCTTGTCGGCCAGCGACACCCACACGTACCCGAGCCACTCGCGGACGTGCAGGGTGCGCAGGCCGTACCCGACCCGGTCGATGTCCGGCATCTTCGTGAGATTGGGTGCGGCGACGAGCTTTCCGTCGAGGTCGTAGGTCCACGCGTGGTACGGGCACTGGAACGCGCGGGTGACGGTGCCGCTGTCCTCGGTGCAGATCCGCGCCCCCCGGTGCCGGCACACGTTGAGGAAGGCCCGGACCTCGCCGCGCCGGGACCGCGACACGATGACCGACTCGGTACCGATCTGCACCGTGCGGAACGCCCCGGGGGTGGGGACGTCCGACGCCCGGGCGGCGCAGAACCACATCCGCTCGAAGATCAGCGCCTGCTCGGCCGCGAAGATCTGCGGGTCGGTGTAGTACCGGCCGGGCAGGGTCGGGAGGAGCGAGGCGGGCAGTTCGGTCGCGGTCACGGGACCTCCTGGAGCGCGGGTGTGGCGGCCGGGGACGGGCCGACGGGGGAGACCGGGAGACCGCGGCGGACCCGGGTGAACAGCCGGGGCTGGTCCATGCCCAGCACGGCGACGACGTCGCCGTCCCGACGGTAGACGGCCAGCAGGTCGGCGGTGTCGGCGGCGCCCGCCTCGACCGTCACCGTCTCGTCGCCGCGACGCCGGCCGGCGAACTGGATGCGCACCCCGTACTGGTCGGACCAGAAGTACGGCGCCCGCAGCGGCGCCGGCGGGCCGCCGAGCAGCGCCGTCGCGACCGCCGTCGGCCGGTCCCGCGCGTCGGTCCAGTGCTCGACCCGGTGATGGGTCCCACGGACCGGGTCGAACCAGGCGGCGCAGTCGCCCACGCCCCACACCCCGGGGGCGTCGGTGGCGCCGCCGGCCGCGCAGACCAGCCCGTCCGCCAGGTCCAGCCCGGAGCCGGTCAGCCAGTCGACGGCCGGGACCGCGCCGATGCCGGCGACCACCACGTCGGCCGGCAGCACGGTGCCGTCGGCGAGCTCGACCCCGGTCACGCGGTCGCCGCCGGCCACCCGGACGACCGGGACCCCGCAGCGCAGCCGGACCCCAGCTCGCGCGTGCAGACCGGCGACGGCGCCGCCGATCACGGTGCCCAGCGGCCCGGCCAGCGGGGTGGCGGCCGCCTCCACCACCGTGACGTCCAGCCCCCGGGCCGCGGCGGTCGCGGCCACCTCGGCGCCCACGAACCCGGCGCCGATGACGACCAGGCGGGCGCCCGGGACGAGCGCGGCGCGCAGCATGACGGCGTCGTCCAGGGTCCGCCGGGTGAGCAGGCCGGCGGGAGCCGCGGCCGGCCGGGGCGCGGTGGCCCCGGTGGCGACGACGACCGCGTCCCCGTCGACCCGACGGCCGTCGTCCAGCGTCACGGTGCGGGCGCCGACGTCCAGCGCCACCGCCCGACGGCCGAGAACCCAGTCCACGTCGAGGCTCTCGTCGTCGGACTCCAGGGTGAGATCGGCGGCGGTGAGGGCGCCGGTGAGGAACTCCTTGGACAGCGGCGGCCGGTCGTAGGGCCGGTGCGGTTCGGCCCCGACGACGGTGAGC
>JBQGEH010000754.1:0-6012 GCA_052039515.1 Nakamurella sp.
CACCACCACCGGCGGTTCCCCGATGACCGCGGTGACCGCCGTCCGGGAGGCCGGCGCCGAGGTCGTCGGGGTGGCGACCATCCTGGATCGCGGCGGCGAGGCGGCCGGGGTGTTCGCCGACGCCGGCATCGCCTACCGCAGCGTCCTGACCCGCGCCGACATCGGTCTCGGCGACCAGCCGCAGTGACGTGACCGGGTCCGATCCCGTCGGCCCCACCGAGTGGGAGCAGGCCGGCGACCCGGTCGGTGTCGGTCCGCATCCCCGTCCGTGGCCGGCCGACGACCGGTACGACCCGCAGCTGCTGGCCGACGGTGACCGGCGCAACGTCGTCGACCGCTACCGTTACTGGCGGCGGGAGGCCATCGTCGCCGACCTGGACACCCGGCGGTTCCCGTTCGAGGTGGCCATCGAGAACCTCGGCCACGACTACAACATCGGGACCGTCGTGCGCACGGCCAACGCCTTCGCCGCCGCGCGGGTCCACATCGTGGGCCGCCGCCGCTGGAACCGGCGCGGCGCCATGGTCACCGACCGGTACCAGCACCTGGGGCACCACGAGGACGTCGACGGGCTGGCCGCGGACGCCCACCGCCGGGGACTGGTCCTGGTGGCGGTGGACAACCTCCCCGGGGCGTCACCCCTGGAACGCACCCGGCTGCCGGAACGGTCCCTGCTGCTGTTCGGGGCGGAGGGCCCGGGGCTCAGCGCCGCAGCCACCGCGGCGGCCGAACTGCACGTGTCCATCGCCCAGTTCGGCTCGACCCGCTCGATCAACGTGGGCGTCGCGGCGGGGATCGTCATGCACTCCTGGATCCGCGACCACGCCGGACCGGCGCCGGACTGACCGGGCCGGGTCCGTCCGACCTGCCCGGATCGCCCCCGGCCGCCGGTTACCCTTCGAGCCGTGGACCTGGAGACCGTCAAGACCGTGGCGCTGGTGGCCATCATCGCGATCGCGGTGATCGGCCTGCTCTTCGCCATCGTCATCCGCAAGATCGTCGGCAAGATCATCAGCCTGGTCGTCGCCGCGGTGCTGGTGATCATCGCCTGGCAGCAGCGCGACAAGGTGATCAGCTACGCCGAGGAGGTCCGCGGGCAGGCCTGCGACTCGGCGTCCGGGGCGGTGGACAACCCCACCACCCGGGAGGCGACGTCGTTCCTGGGGATCGGGGTCAGCCTGCCGGACGGCTGGTGCACCAGCGGCTGAGCCGGGAATGCACAGAACCCCCGGACCGTGGGTCCGGGGGTTCTCGCTGGCAGGGGATCAGACGGTCTTGGCGTCGCTCTCGGCGATGCCCTCGGCGGCCTCGTCGACCGCCGCGTCGGACTCGGCCGGGGTGATCCCGCGCCGCCGCTGGATGAGGTGCATGATCGCCGGGATGGCCAGACCCAGGACGATGACGGCGACCGCGGCGACGAAGATCAGATCCACGTTCTCGCGGATGAAGGCGATCTGGCCGAGGAAGTAGCCGGCCAGGGTGACGGTGCCGACCCAGATGACGCCGCCGATGGCGGAGTAGGTCAGGTAGATCTTGCGGTCCATCTTCGACGCGCCGGCCATCACGGTGGCCACGGTGCGCACGATCGGCACGAAGCGGGCCAGGACCACGGTGATCTTGCCGTATTTCTCGAAGAACGCGGCCGACCGGTCGATGTGCTCCTTCTTCAGGAACTTCGCGTCGGGGCGGCTGAACACCGCGGGACCGACCTTGTAGCCGATCCAGTAGCCGACGACGTTCCCGACGAAGGCGGCCACCGCGAGCAGGGCCACGAAGAGCCAGATGTTGATGTCGATGCCGCTGGCGCCCTGGGCGACCAGCAGGCCGGCCAGGAACAGCAGGGTGTCACCGGGCAGGAAGAACCCGATGAGGATCCCGCACTCGGCGAAGATGATCAGCAGCACGCCGACCACCGCCCACGATCCCAGCGAGGAGATCAGGTTGGAGGGGTCGAGCCAGCCGGGCAGCAGGGCGAGTTGTGAGGTCATCATCGAGGTTCAGTATGGAGCAGCGGAGCGCTGAGTCCGAGGGTTCGCGAGGAAGGCCACACCGACGCAACCTGCGCTCACCCGGCCGCCCCGGCCTGTTCACGGAGGGTGAGACGGTGCCGGTGACCGCCGGGCGCTCGCGGTGACGGCGGTGTCCGGACGAGCCGGTAGCTTGCTCTCTGCGACGACAGCGTGACTCGGCGACCGCCGACCGTCCGGTGAGCGGGGGAGGCAGCGTGACGCACGACGTTCCGCTCGCCGACGTGGCCGCCCGGGCCGCCGCCGACGCCGGTGGGGTCGACGTCGCCCTGCTCGACGACTTCCTGCCGGTCCTGGTCGACGCGGTCGCCTCCGGCCGGCGGCTGCACCGCCGGGACTTCGCCCGGTACCGCGACGCGGGCCGCACGGCCGCGGACCGCGGGGTGGCGCCGCGGGCGCTGGTCGACCTCTACCTGTCGGCGGCCTGGCGGTTGTGGCGGCACCTGCCCGAGGTGGTCGGGGCGGCGTCCGACCCGGCGGCGGTGGTGCGGGCCGGCGAGGTGATGCTGCGCTCGGTCGACGACGCGATCGCCATGCTCATCGAGGGCTACCAGCTGGCCCGGCGGGACCTGGTGCGGTCACAGGTCGCGGCCCGCCGTGAGTTCGTCGACGACCTGCTGATCGGCGGCGCCCAGGCCCTGCCGGGACTGGTGCAGCGGGCCGGGCTGTTCGGGTTGAGCCTGGTCGGTCCGCAGGCCGTCATCGTGGTGCGCGCCGAGCGCGACTTCACCGACACCTCGCCGCTCACCGCGCTGCTCGAGCGGTCGATCCAGGGCGGCAGTGCCGACGCCGACGCGCTGGTCACCACCAAGGACGGTGTGCTCGTCGTGGTGTTCGCCGCTCCCGACCGGGCCGCCATCGACGAGGTCATCGCCGGGCTCACCGGCAGCCTGCCGTCCGATCCGGGCGAGCCGGTGAACCTGCGCCGGACCGCGGCGGTCGGATCGTGGCGGATGGGTGTCGGGCGGGCCCACCCGGGGCCGGGCGGCGTCCGGCTGTCCTACGAGCAGGCTCTGGAGGCGTTGGAACTGGGCGCTCAGCTCGGTGGGACCGCGCAGGTGCTGGACGCCGCCGACCTGCTGATGCACCGGGTGCTGGTCCGCGACCGCGCCGCGATGCTGGAACTCGTCGAGGCGGTGCTGGCGCCGCTGGTGCACGCCCGCGGCGGGATCGAGCCGATGCTGCAGACGCTGGAGGCGTACTTCGCCGCCGGCGGCAACGCCTCGATGGCCGGTCGGTCGCTGCACCTGTCGGTGCGGGCGCTGACCTACCGGCTGGCCCGGATCGCCGAGCTGACCGGACGCGACCCGGCCGACGCGGCGCAACGCTTCGAGCTGCAGACCGCGGTCAGCGGCGCGCGGCTGCTGGGCTGGCCGGAGGCCTGAGCGTCAGGTCGTCGCCGGCCGGCGCAGCCGCAGGTCGTTGCACGCCTCGCACACCGACGCGGGAATGACGCCGAGCGCCTGCAGCCGACCGAACGCGACGCAGCCCAGGCACAGTGCGAACACCGACTCCAGGGTGGCCGCCACGGTGATCATCGCGACGAGCGCCCACGCGGCGGTCGGGGCGCCGGCGAGCAGGCTGATCAGCGCCGCCGTCGACAGCGTCGCCCCGATCGCCTGGGCGAACCGCTTGGGCGGTCCCGGGACGAGCACGGCCGGTCCGAGCCGGGGTGCGACGACCTGGGTGGCGAGCCGGCCGAACAGCGAGAACCGCGGCCCGGCGGCGACCCGGGCGAGGAAGCCCGCGGCGAGCAGGCCGAGCAGCCAGGGGCTGCCGGTCGCGAGCACTGCCGCGCTGAGCAGTACCACCAGACCGGCGACGACGCGCGCGGCCTTCTCGTTGACGGGGTTCGGGAAGCGGAACAGTGCGGGCACCGGCGTTCTCCGGGACAGGGCGGGCGCGCCGCCGTGGTTGCCGGCGTCGGGCGACGCGCGGCCGGGTGGTTCACCTGGGGCACCCCGCCACGACAGAGGGTTGCCGGTCAGCCGGCCAGGTCCGTTGGCTGACGCTCGTCACCTGGCGGCCAGCCTACCGGCGTCCGGGTGAGCCGTCCGACCCGTCGCAGTCCACTCCGACGCCTTTGACAGACGTTTACCATCTGAGGAGTGAATTTGCCGAGGATCGGCAACGTCTACGGCGCTTCTTGTGTGGAAACGTCCGTGGTCGGGCAATGAGCAGGACGGCACCCTGGAGTCATCGCAGCCGCCCGTGCTGCCCGTTTCCGTGTCTCCCGCTCCACCCGACCTCCTGCGAAGGACTGCCGTGAACGTTCCCCTCTGGGCCTGGGCCGCATTCGGCGCCGTGGTCGTCATCATGTTGGCCATCGACCTGCTCGCCCACCGCGGTGCGCACGTCATCAAGTTCAAGGAAGCGGCGATCTGGAGCGCCGTCTGGGTCGGCCTGTCGCTGATCTTCGCCGTGGTCGTGTGGTTCACCCTCGGCGGCGGCGCGGCGGTCGACTTCACCACCGCCTGGTTGCTCGAGAAGTCGCTGTCGGTGGACAACCTCTTCGTCTTCGCGCTGATCTTCGGGTACTTCAAGGTGCCCCGTGAGTACCAGCACCGGGTGCTGTTCTACGGCGTCATCGGCGCGCTGGTCTTCCGCGGCATCTTCCTCGCCGCCGGTGTGGCCATCGTCAGCAAGTTCACCGCCGTGCTGTTCGTCTTCGGCGCCATCCTGATCTACAGCGCCATCAAGCTGCTCAAGGACGACGACGATTCGATCGACCCGGGCAAGAGCTTCGCCGTGCGCATGCTGCGCAAGCTGGTCCCGGTCTCCGACGAGTACCGCGGCACCAAGTTCTTCTACAAGGAGGCGGGCAAGCGCATCGCCACCCCGCTGCTCGCCGTCGTGGTGGCCATCGAGGCCGCCGACCTCATCTTCGCCGTCGACAGCGTGCCCGCCGTGCTGGCCGTCAGCAGCGACCCGTTCATCGTCTACTCCAGCAACGCCTTCGCCATCCTGGGCCTGCGCGCCCTGTACTTCCTGCTCGCCGGCATGCTGAAGAAGTTCCACTACCTGAGCAAGGGCCTCGCGTTCATCCTGGCCTTCATCGGCGTCAAGCTGTTCCTGCAGGCCGGCCACAAGACCATCTCGACCTCCATCCCGGAGATCCCGTCGCTGGTTTCGCTGGGCGTCATCATCGTGGCGCTGGTGGTCTCGATCGTCTGGTCGCTGAAGAAGCCGCTGCCGCCGGAGGACGAGGAGATCGTCGAGGACGCCGAGCTGGGCGCCCACGACCGGGACGACATCATCGACCCGATCAACCAGCCGCACAGCCCGGCCGACCGGGCGCAGGGCGCGGCGGCCGCTGCCGCTTCGGTGGCCACCGAGCCCCGACCGTCGCTGGACAAGGATCCCGACCGCCGGATCTGATCCGCACGCTCACCTCCGCCGCGGCGGGTGCCTCCGGGTACCCGCCGCGGCGGCGTGTCCGGGGCCGGGTGTCGCGCTCAGGCCAGCGAGAGGACGGCGGCGAGGATGCCGATGACGAGACCGGCGATGGCCGAGGCCAGCACCAGCTGGGTGATGGTCAGGGGCGGGCGGGTGGCGACCGGGCGGCCCGTCGCGGCGGCACGGACGGGCACGCCGGGGGTCCCGCCGGCGCGGGCGCGGAGGGCCTCGGCCAGCACCTGCTCCGAGCTCTTGCCGGAGGTGCGGCGGGGTTCGGTCACCGGGAGCGCTCCTCGGGATCGGCGGTCGGGTCGAGGGCCAGCCGCACGGCGTCGCGGGCGGTGCCCCAGGACCATTGAACCCCGTTGCCGCCGTGCCCGTAGTGGTGCACCACCCGGCTCCGGCCGACCGTCTCGGCCTCGATGCGCATCCGGGAGCGCCGTGGGCGCAGTCCGACCTCCACACCCAGCACCCGGGCGTCGGCCAGTCGCGGCTCCCGCCGGCGGGCCCGGGCGAGGATCTCCGCCGTGACCTGCGGGTCGGGGGTGCGGTCCCACACACCGGGGATCGACACGCCACCCAGCACGAC
>JBQGEH010000755.1:0-12503 GCA_052039515.1 Nakamurella sp.
GGGCTCCAGCGCTTGTCCTCGCCCCAGTTGTTCTGGATGTCGTCGGTGTTCTCCCAGTAGCCGACGGCCAGGCCCGCGGCGTACGCCGCCCCGAGGGCGGTCGTCTCGGCGACCTTGGGGCGCACCACGTCGACGCCGAGGATGTCGGCCTGGAACTGCATGAGGGTCTCGTTGACGACCATGCCGCCGTCGACCTTGAGCTCGGTCAGGTCCACCCCGGAGTCGGCGTTCATCGCGTCCAGCACCTCACGGGTCTGGAACGCCACGGATTCCAGCACCGCCCGGGCGAGGTGTCCCTTGTTGACGTAGCGGGTCAGACCGACGATGGCGCCGCGGGCGTCGGCCCGCCAGTACGGCGCGAACAGGCCGGAGAACGCCGGCACGAAGTAGGCGCCGCCGTTGTCGTCGACCGTCTTCGCGAGTTCCTCGATCTCGGCCGCGTTCTGGATCATCCCGAGGTTGTCGCGGATCCACTGCACCAGCGAGCCGGTGACCGCGATGGAGCCCTCCAGCGCGTACACCGGCGCGTTGTCGCCGATCTTGTAGCAGACGGTGGTGAGCAGGCCGTTCTTGGACGGGACCTTCTCGGTGCCGGTGTTGAGCAGCAGGAAGGTGCCGGTGCCGTAGGTGTTCTTGGCCTCGCCGACGGACAGGCAGGCCTGGCCGAAGGTGGCGGCCTGCTGGTCGCCGAGGATGCCGGCGACCGGGACCCCGGCGAGCACGCCCTGCTCGCGGACCTTGGCGTAGACCTCCGACGACGACCGGATCTCCGGGAGCATCGACATCGGGATGCCCATCTCCTCGGCGATCTGCGGATCCCAGGACAGGGTGTCCAGGTCCATCAGCAGGGTGCGGGAGGCGTTGGTCGGCTCGGTGATGTGCAGGCCGCCCTGCACGCCGCCGGTCATGTTCCACACCGTCCAGGTGTCCATGTTGCCGAACACCAGGTCACCGGCCTCGGCCTTCTCCCGGGCGCCCACGACGGTGTCGAGGATCCCGCGCACCATCGGGCCGGAGAAGTAGGTGGCCAGCGGCAGGCCGACCTTGTCCTTGTACCGGTCCTGGCCCCCGCCGAGGGCGCCGAGCTGCTGGCAGATCGCGTCGGTGCGGGTGTCCTGCCAGACGATGGCGTTGTAGACGGGCTTACCGGTGGTGCGGTCCCACACCAGGGCGGTCTCACGCTGGTTGGTGATGCCGACCGAGGCGATGTCGGCGGGCTTGAGGTCGGCGCGGGCCAACGCCTCGGCGACGACCTCGCGGGTGTTGTTCCAGATCTCGAGCGCGTTGTGCTCGACCCAGCCCGCCTTCGGGAAGATCTGCTCGTGCTCCTTCTGGGCGACGGACACGACGCGTCCCTCGCGGTTGAAGATCATGCACCGGGTCGACGTGGTGCCCTGGTCGATGGCGGCGACGAACTGTTCGCTCATGGGGTTCCTTTCAACGCTGAACGGTGGGGGTGGTGCGAGCTCAGTTGCCGAGGGCGCGGACGGCGTCGATCATCGCGCTGAAGTCGAACGCCTTGTAGACGAGGAAGGCGACGACGGAGCCGATGACCGGCCCGACGACCGGGATCCAGGCGTAGCTCCAGTCCGAGGAGCCCTTGCCCTTGATCGGCAGGACGGCGTGGGCGATGCGGGGTCCGAGGTCACGGGCGGGGTTGATGGCGTAGCCGGTGGGTCCGCCGAGCGAGGCACCGATCCCGACGACGACGAGGGCGACGCCGAGCGGCCCGAGGCCGGTGGTGGTCCCGCCGTTGACCAGCACCCAGAAGATCAGCACGAAGGTGCCGATGATCTCGGCGACCAGGTTCCACGGCGCCGAGCGGATGGCCGGGCCGGTGGAGAAGACGGCGAGCTTGAGGCCCGGATCCTCCTCGGCGTCGAAGTGCTGCTTGTAGACCAGCCAGCACAGCACGGCGCCGATGAACGCGCCGAGGAACTCGGCCGCGAAGTACAGGAACGCCAGTCCCCAGCCGATCTGGCCGTCGAGGGCGAGCGCGATGGTGACGGCGGGGTTGAGGTGGGCGCCGGATCCGAAGGCGACGTAGACGCCGACGAAGACCGCCAGCCCCCAGCCCCAGTTGATCATCAGGGTTCCGCCGCCGAAACCCTTGCTGCCCTTGAGGAGCACGTTCGCGACCACGCCGGCGCCGAGGAGGAGCAGCATGGCGGTGCCCAGGGTTTCCTGGACGAAGATCTGACCATTGGTCATGGGAATCCTCCCGTGGGCGGGTGTCTCGACCGGCGCCCCGTTGCGCCGGTGTCATGGACGGGTACTGCAGGACGCACAGGCGTCGGGAACTGCGCCGTACGGACGGCATCCGGGCGTGCAGGAGCGCGCCGGGAGGAGCCGGACGTCGATCGACGCCCGGCGGAGAACGGACGCCCGTCGGCGTCCGGTGACCGGTGACGCCCGTCGGCGGCCGGAGACGACGGGGGCCGGCCGGAGCCGACCACCCGGGTGGTGTGCCGGGACCACGACCGCGGTCCCGGCACCCGGTCAGGCGCTGGCGCCCACCCGGACGTCGGGGGCACCGAGCCGCGCGGCGTCGGCCGTGCGGTCGTCGGGCTGGACCTGGGAGTCGCGCTCGGCGGCGACGCGGGCGCGGTAGTGCTCGACCTCGTCGGTCACCGTGGCCTCGTCCCAGTCGAGCAGCGGGGCGACCAGCTCGGCGACCTCCTGCGCGGAGTCGACGCCGCGGTGCCAGGTGTCGATCGAGATGCGCGTGCGCCGGGCGAGGATGTCGTCCAGGTGCAGGGCCGCCTCGTGGGAGACCGCGTAGACGATCTCGGCCTTGAGGTACTTCGGCGCCGAGGGCAGCTCCTCGCCGAGCTCGGGCCGCTCCTGGATCATCTGCAGGATCTCGGTCAGCGCGCTGCCGTACCGGCCGAGCAGGTGCTCGATCCGCTCGACCGACAGGCCGCTGTCGGCGGCGATCTTGACCTTGTTGTTCAGCAGCGCCCGGTAGCCGTCGGCGCCGATCAGCGGGGTCTTGTCGGTGACCGACTTCGGCGCGCCGCCGGGCAGCATCTTGACCGCCTCGTCGACCGCGTCCTCGGCCATCACCCGGTACGTCGTGTACTTGCCGCCGGCCACGATGACCAGGCCCGGCACCGGCGCGACGACCGCGTGCTCCCGGGAGAGCTTGGAGGTGTCGTCGCTCTCGCCGGCCAGCAGCGGGCGCAGCCCGGCGTACACACCGACGACGTCGTCGCGGGTCAGCGGGGTCTCCAGCAGCGCGTTGGCGTGGTCGAGGATGTAGTCGATGTCGACCTCGCTGGCCGCGGGGTGGGCGAGATCGAGGTCCCACGGGGTGTCGGTGGTGCCGATGACCCACAGGTCGTCACTCCACGGGCACGGGATGATGAAGAGCAGGCTCTTCTCGGTCTCGGTGATGAGGCCGAACTGGCTGTCGATCTTGTCCCGCGGGATGAGCACGTGCACACCCTTGGACGCGGTGACCCGGAACGAGCCCTTGCCGCCGATCATGTGCTGGATCTCGTCGGTCCACACACCGGCCGCGTTGACCACGCACTTGGCGCGGACCTCGAAGTCGTTGCCGGTCTCCAGGTCCTTCACGGTGGCCCCGACGACGCGGTTGCCGTGCCGCAGGAAGCCGGTCACCCGGGCGCTGGTCGCGGCGATCGCACCGTAGGCGACCGCGGTGCGGGTGATCATCATGGTGTGCCGGGCGTCGTCGATCTGGCCCTCGTAGAACTTGATCGCCCCGTGGATCTGGCCCTTCTTGGCCCCCGGGAAGATCTTCATCGCCGATTTCTTCGACAGGTGCTTGTGGTGCGCGGGGACGCCCTTGCCGGCGCCGAGCACGTCGTACACACCGATGCCCAGGCCCACGTAGGCGCGGTCGTAGACCGGCTTCTCCAGCGGGTAGAGGAACGGCACCGGCTTGGCCAGGTGCGGGCACAGGTCGTCCAGGATCAGCGAGCGCTCCCGCAGGGCCTCGAACACGAGGTGGACGTTGAGCTGCTTGAGGTAGCGCAGGCCACCGTGCCCGAGCTTGGACGAGCGGCTGGACGTGCCGGACGCGAGGTCACGGGCCTCGACGATGCCCACCTTGAGCCCGCGGCTGGCTGCGTCCAGCGCCGCGCCGGCGCCGACGACCCCCGCCCCGATGACGAGGACGTCGAGTTCGGTGGTGGACAGGTCCTGCAGAGCCTGGCGACGAGCCGACGGGCTCATCGCGGCGGACACGAAACTCATCTGGTGTTTCCTCCATGGTGGCCGCGCCGTTGCTGGCGAGAGGGACGCCTCGAACGTAGGAGGCGGGGTGTGACGCCGACAACAATGCCCGTTCGACATTGCCGAACCCCCAGCCGTTCGACATTGCCGAACGGAATGCCCGACCCGGGGTACGGTGGCCAGGTGCCGGGGTCCATCCAGTCGATCGAGCGGGCGGCGGCGATCCTGCGGCTGCTGGCCGAGAGCGACGACCCGATGGGGCTCGTCCAGATCTCCGCGGCCCTGGACCTGGCCAAGGGCACCGCACACGGCTTGCTCAGCACCCTCACCGACGTGGGCTTCGTGGAGCAGCCCCAGCCGGCCGGCCCCTACCGGCTGTCCGACGACATGGCGGGCCTGGGCCGCAACCGGCTGGACGCCAACGAGCTGCGCTCCCGGGCCCTCAACTGGACCGACGCGCTGGCCGCACGCTCGGGCGAGGCGGCCAAGGTGGCGGTCTTCCGGGACGGTCGCGCGGTCGTGGCCCACCACGTCTTCCGCACCACCGCCGAGCACCGCACCGGGCAGCGGCTGCTGACCGGCACCGAGGTGCCGCTGCACGCCACCGCCCTGGGCAAGGTGCTGCTGGCCTTCGAGCCGGCCGCGGCCCGCAGCATCGTCGGCCGGGAACTCGCGAGCCTGACCTACCGCACGATCACCGACCGGGTGTCGCTGTACCGGGACCTGGCCGGCGTCCGCGACCTGGGCTGGGCCGCCGCGGTGGACGAGGCGGAGCCCGACGTGGCCGACATCGCCGCCCCTGTCCGGGACCGCGGCGGCTACGTTGTGGCGGTGGTCGGCATCGAGGGCGCCAAGGACCGGATCTGCGACGAACGGGGCCGGCCCCGGCCGACGCTGGTGTCCCACGTGGTCCGGGCCGGACGCGACATCTCGCGCGAGCTCGGCCACGGTCGCGGCCTGTGAAGCGCCGCTATGTCGCCGCCCTGGACCAGGGCACCACGTCGACCCGGTGCATCGTGTTCGACCACGACGGCCGGATGATCGCCATCGCCCAGCGGGAACACCGCCAGCACTACCCGCGGCCGGGTTGGGTGGAGCACGACGCGGTGGAGATCTGGACGACCGTGCAGCGGCTGATCCGGCAGGCGCTCGACGACGCGGGCGTCGACGCCGCCGACATCGCCGCGCTCGGCGTGACCAACCAGCGCGAGACGATGGTCGTCTGGGACCGGGCCACCGGGATGCCGGTGCACCGCGCGATCGTCTGGCAGGACACCCGCACCGCCGACCTGCTGGCCGACCTCGACCGCACCGACGCGGCCGCGGTGGTGCGGGAGCGCTCGGGACTGCCGCTGGTCACCTACTTCAGCGGACCGAAGCTGCGGTGGCTGCTGGACAGCGATCCGGACCTGGCCCGGCGGGCGGCCCGCGGTGAGCTGCTGTTCGGCACGATGGACACCTGGATCACCTGGAACCTCACCGGCGGTCCGGCCGGCGGCCGGCACGTCACCGACGTCACCAACGCCGGCCGCACGATGCTGATGAACCTCGAGACCCTGGACTGGGACGACGCGCTGCTGGCCGTCTTCGGGGTGCCGCGGGCGATGCTGCCCGAGATCCGGTCCACCATCGGCGTCCTCGGCTCGACGGTGGACCCGGTTCCCGGCATCCCCATCGGCGCGCTGATCGGCGACCAGCAGGCGTCGCTCTTCGGGCACGGCGCCTTCGACGCGGGCGAGGCGAAGTGCACCTTCGGCACCGGCGGGTTCCTGCTGCTCAACACCGGCACCGCCATCCCGCACTCCACGCACGGGCTGATCCCGACCGTCGCCTACCGCATCGACGGCGAACCGGCGGTGTACGCGCTGGAGGGCTCGATGGCGATGACCGGGGGGCTCGTGCAGTGGTGCCGGGACAGCCTGCAGCTGATCAAGACACCGTCGGAGATCGAGACGCTCGCGGCCCGGGTCACCGACAACGGCGGATGCTATGTGGTGCCGGCGTTCTCGGGACTGTTCGCGCCGCACTGGGACGCCGGCGCGCAGGGCCTGCTGATCGGACTGACGTCCTACGTCACCCGCTCGCACATCGCGCGGGCGGTGCTGGAGGCGACCGCCTGGCAGACCCGGGACGTGGTCGACGCGATGGACGCCGACTCCGGGGTGACGGCCGCCCGGCTCGTGGTCGACGGCGGGATGACCGCCAACAACCTGCTGATGCAGCTGGTCGCCGACGTCCTGGACCTGCCGGTGGTGCGGCCGATGATGGCCGAGACGGTCGCCCTGGGTGCCGCCTACGCGGCGGGCCTGGCCGTCGGGTACTGGCCCGACCGGGCGGCGCTGCGCCGCAACTGGCACGTCGCCGCGGAGTGGCTCCCGGCGATGGGGGCGGCGCGGCGGGACGCGGAACTCGCCAGCTGGCGACGGGCCGTCGAGCTGGCGCGGGCCTGGGGCCGGCACTGACCCGGTCTCACCGACGGTGCCCGGTGACCGGGCGAACGGGGGTCGACGGGGTCGGGGCCGCCCACGGTGGCCCGGGCGGTCGACCGTGCGTGACGGAGGGGCGGCCCGGAATCACCCTGTGAATCCGACACCGACCTGTTGTCAGACTGCTACCTAACGTAGATAGTTGATAGCAATCGGTAACCATAGCAAGGGACGGTCTGCATGCGGTGGAGTTTCGGTCGGCGCGGCGTGGCGCCGGTCCTGGCGGTGGCGGTGCTCGCGTCGCTGGTGGCGGTGACCGGCGGCAGCGCCGCGGCCGCGGAGCCGGCGCCGGTGATCGAGATCGGCGACCCGGCCAGCGAGGTGCTCGCCAGCATCCAGATCATCGACGCCACCCGGCGGTCCGTCGAGGACGGCGGGGACAGTGGCAGCGGGCCGGCCACCGGCCTGCAGCCCCCCGGCACGGCCGAGCCGCTGTACGTCCCGGCGGACCTCGTCACCGACACCAGTTGGACCACCGAGGTGGCGTCGGTCCCCGACCGGACGACGGATCCGAAGACCAACCTCGTCACCCCACGTACCTCGGTGATGTACGAGTCCGCGATCGCCGCCGGACTGACCAGCCTCAGCTCCCTGGAGTGCGTGTCCGGCCGGGCGTCCAACCCGAACTCGGACCACCCGGGCGGGCGTGGGTGCGACCTGATGTTCAACCCCAAGACCGACGCCGGCGTCACCGCGGGGTGGCGGGCGGCGAACTGGCTGGTCGCCAACCAGGCCGCGCTCGGCGTCAAGTACGTCATCTGGCAGGGGATGATCTGGAACGCCCGGTCCAAGCCCGGTCCGTGGACGGTCTACACCTCGACGGCCTACGGCTGCCCCAACCCGGCCAACCTCACCGGCTGCCACTACGACCACGTGCACGTGTCGATGTACTGAGCCGGGGTCAGTGGTCCTGGACGATGTTCAGCACGGTGCCGTCGGGCGCCCGGACGAAGAACCGCCGCACCCCCCAGCGCTCGGTGGTCAGCGGGTGCACGATGTCGTAGCCGCGGCGGACCGCCTCCGCATGGGCGGCCTCGACGTCGTCGACCTTGACCGACACGGCCGGGTTGACCGGCGCGGTCGCGTCCCGCGACACCAGCTGCAGGTGGGCCCCGGTGTCCGGGGAGGTCTGGCGGGCGACCCAGCCGAGGTCGAACTCGGTGACGCTGAGTCCGAGGTAGCCGGCGTAGAACTCCCGGGCCGCCGGGATGTCGGGCACCGCGAGATCGGCGATCACACTGACGACACGCATCCACGTCCCCTTTCACGCTGGGCTCCATGGTGAACCGTCCGGGGCGCGTGCGCGTGTCAGCGGTGGAGGGGTGACATGGCCGACGACCAGCTGCAGCTGCTGCGCGTGCTCTACGACGAGCACGCCGCTCCGCTGTGGGCGCACGTCGTGCGGCTGACCGGGGACCGGGCGTTCGCCGAGGACGTGGTGCAGGAGACGCTGCTGCGGGCGTGGCGGCACCCGCGGGTGCTGGACCAGTCCGAGACCTCCGCGCGCGCCTGGCTGTTCACGGTGGCCCGCAACCTCGTCATCGACGACTGGCGCAAGGGCCGCAGCCGGCTCGAGACGACGACCTCCGAGCCGCCCGACCGGCCCACCGTCGACGACGTGGACGCCCGGCTGCAGGCGTGGGAGGTCGGGGAGGCGATGCGGCAGCTGTCGGCCGCCCACCGGGAGGTGCTGACCGAGTGCTTCTACCGCGGGCACTCGGTGCAGGAGGCGGCGACCCGGCTGGGGATCCCGGCCGGGACGGTGAAATCGCGGTGCCACTACGCCCTGCGGGCGTTGCGGCTGATTCTCGACGAGATGGGGGTGGACGGTGTCTGACGATCCTTTCCGCACCTGGGACGGTCCGTACGTGCTCGGCGCGCTGTCCGGCGACGACCGGGTGGCCTACGAGCGGCACCTGCGGACGTGCACCGCGTGCGCCGAGTCGGTGGCCGAACTGGCCGGCATCCCCGGCCTGCTGTCCCGCGTCCCCGCCCCGGACGACAACGAGGTGGAGCCGCTCCCCGAACTGTTGCCCGGGCTGCTGTTCGCCGCCCGGCGCGAGCGGCGGCGCCGACGCTGGGTCACCGCGTCCGGCTGGGTGGCGGCCGCGGCGTGCGCGGTCACCCTGCTGCTGGTCTGGCTGCTGCCGTCGACTCCGGCGAACGCGGTGGTGCTGTCGCCGATGCAGACGATCGGGAACACCGGCATCTCCGGGGAGGCGGGCGTGGATCCGGTCACATGGGGCGCCAGGATCAAGGTCCGCTGCAGCTACCCGGCCGGCGAGGCGCCCGGGGAGCGGTACGACCTGCAGGTCGTGGCCCGGTCCGGCGTGAAGGAGACGGTCGGCAGCTGGAAGGTGGTGCCGGGACGCACCACCACCATGGACGCCTCGACCGCGATCGCCGGGGAGGACATCGCCGGGGTGCGGGTCCTGGAGGGTGAGCACGTGGTGCTCCAGTTGGAGCGCTGACCACCGGTCACACGGGTGCAACCGCCGCCGGGTCCGGTCGCCACCGCCAGCGGTCCGGATGGTCACCGGAGGCCGCGATCACCGACGCGAGCACCGCGTCGGGGTCGCAGCCGTACAGGCCCGCACCCCAGCTCTGATTGACCTCCAGCACCACCAAGCGGCCGCCGGTCAGCCGGGCCACGTCGACCACCGCCGCCGGCGGCACCGCGTCGTCGGGGAGGTCACGCAGCACCTCGGCCACGAAGGCCGCCGCCTCGTCGTGGAACGACGCGCGTGAGGTGTGCAGCAGCGGACTCCACGGCTCGTCCTGCACCCGGTACGCCGACACCGTCAGGACGTCCCGCCCGCGGGTGAAGGTGCGGTACTCGGAGTCGATGTCGAGCCAACCGTGGGTGGCCAGCAGCGCCACATCGGCGAGACCCGCCGTGGACAGCGCGGTGTCCAGCGAGGCGGCGTCGGGATGGCGGCGGGCCGGCAACGCCGGGTGCTTGAGGTCGGCGAGCTTGACGAACGCCGGACCCCGGGCCAGCAGGCTCCGGGCGCCGGCCGGGTCGACCCGGTGCCAGACCCGTCCGGTCACGGCCGGTCCCAGCGCGGTGAACCACGCCGCGTCCGGTCCGGACAGCCGCAGGTCGGCGCCGGCGGCCAGTGCCTGTGCGGCCAGTCCGCCGGGTACCCGCGCGGCCACCCCCGGCCCCGTGACGGCGACCAGCGCCTGCGGGGTGGGGGCCGGTTCGACGACGCGGAGCCCGCGGCGGTCGGCCGCGGCGGTGAGAGCCCGGCGGCTCGGCGCGTCCCGGCTGAACAGCACCAGGGTGTCGACGTCCGCCATCCGCCCAGTGTCCCGGCCGCCGCAACCCGGTTCCGCGGTCTTGACCGGTCCGCCCGCCCCGGCGATCATCGCGCCCATGGATCTGCTGCCCGGGGTGCGTTCCGTCCACGTCGACACGCCGCGCCTGCGGATGCACCTCCTCGAATCCGGCCCGGCCGACGGGATCCCGTTGGTGCTGCTGCACGGCAATCTGTCGACCGGGCGTTTCTACGAGCACCTGATGCCCGGCATCGACGGCACCTACCGGGTGCTCGCGCCCGACATGCGCGGCTTCGGCGACACCGAGCCGCGCCCGTTGGACGCCACCCGCGGGCTCACCGACTGGGCCGAGGATCTCGCCGGGCTGCTGGACGCGCTGGGCGTCGACGCCCCGCCGCACCTGGTGGGCTGGTCGACCGGCGCCGCGGCGATCACCGCCTTCGCGCGAACGCGGCCGGTCGCCTCCCTGACGTTCCTGGACCCGGTGTCGCCGTACGGCTACGGCCCCACCCGCCGCGACGGCAGCCCGGTGTGGGACGACCACGCCGGGTCCGGCGCGGGCGCGGTCAACCCGGCCCTGGTGAGCGGGCTCGCGGAGCGGAATGACGATCCCGACAACCCGTTCAGCATCCGCAACGTCATGCGCAGCCTGTTCTTCGCGCCCGGGTTCACGCTCCCCCGCGAGCGGGAGGACGTCCTTATCGCCGAGGTCCACAAGACCGTGCTGGGCGACGACAACTACCCCGGCGACCCGGCGACCTCGCCGCACTGGCCCGGGGTCGCCCCCGGCGTCACGGGGATCGCGAACGCCCTGTCCCCGAAGTACTGCCGCTGGGACGATCTCGCCGACCTCGACCCGAAACCACCGGTGCTGTGGACCCACGGCACGCTCGACCTGGTGGTCAGCGACGCCTCGCCGCTGGACTTCGGGGTACTCGGTGCCCAGGGTGTCGTCCCCGGCTGGCCGGGTGCGGCGGAGTTCCCGCCGCAGCCGCAGGTCACCCAGATCCGGGACGTGCTGGACGCCTATGCCGCCGCCGCCGGGTCGGTGCGCATCGAGATGTTCGAAGGTTCGGGGCACGGCCCGTGCGTCGACGCGGCCGACCGGTGTCTCGCGACGCTGCTGGACTTCCTCGCCGACGCCCGCCGCACCGCGTGACCCCGGCGTACCGCACGCTCGACGTGCCGGTGCCGGGCGGCGACCTGCGGGTCGGCGTCTGGGGTCCGGACGACCCGGGTGCGGTGACCGTGCTGGCCCTGCACGGGGTGACGGCGTCGCACCGCTGCTGGCTCGCCGTGGCCGCACGGCTGCCCGGCGTGCGGCTGGTGGCACCCGATCTGCGGGGTCGCGGCCGGTCGGCGGGGCTGCCCGGGCCCTACGGGATGGCCCGGCACGCCGACGACGCGGCCGCCGTCCTCGACCGGCTGAGCGTCGCGTCCGCCGTCGTCACCGGGCACTCGATGGGCGGGTTCGCCGCGGTCGCGTTGCACCACCGCCACCCCGGCCGGGTGGCCGGGCTGGTGCTGGTGGACGGCGGTCTGCCGCTGCCACCGGGACCGCCCGGGCTGACCGACGAGGAGCGGACGGCGGCACTGCTCGGTCCGGCGCTGGCCCGCCTGTCGATGACGTTCGCCGACCGGGCCGCCTACCGCGACTTCTTCCGCAGCCATCCGGCGTTCGCGGGCGACTGGAACGACGCGGTCGCCGACTACGTCGACTACGACCTGGTCGGCACCGAGCCGCGGCTGCACGCGGCGACCCCACCGGCGGCGGTGGCCACCGATTCGGCCGACCTCGGCGGCGACTGGCTGCGACCGGCGTTGGCCGGGCTCCCCGCCGGCACGCCGCTGCTGCGGGCGCCCGCCGGGCTGCGCGGCGAGCCGCCGGGCATGTACCCGCTGGACTGGATCGACGCGCTGCGCGCCGAGGTGCCGGCCGTCCGGGTCGTCTTGGTGGCCGACGTAAACCAATACACGATCCTGTTCGCGGACCGCGGCGCCGCCGCGGTGGCCGCGGCGCTGCGGTCCGCGACCGGCTGACGTCAGCGGCCGCCGGCGCCGACGGGATGGGCGGTGACCGGGTCGCCCAGCCGTTGGGCGCGGCCGCCGAACACGGTCGCGACGACCAGGAACCACCCGTAGCCGATCGCGGCGCCGGCGATCACGTCGGTCAGCCAGTGCACGCCGAGCAGGGCGAGGCTCGCCGACACGGCCACCGCGATGAGCACCGCGGCCGCGGACAGGGCGACGCGGACCGGCCGTCGGGCGGACCGGCCGAGGATGAGCGCGACCGCCGGCCACGCGGCGGCGGCCGCGCCGGAGTGGCCGGACGGGAACGACGACCCGACCGCCTCGACGAGGTGCAGGACGTCGGGACGGTCGCGGTTCACCAGGCCCTTCAGCCCGTTGACCAGGATCTTCTCCCCGCCCAGGACGGCCACCGCGAACAGCACGACGTCCAGCCGGCGGCGGCGCCACAGGTCGACGGCCACGGCGACGGCCAGCGCGAGGATGACGGTGACGGTGTCCCCGAGG
>JBQGEH010000756.1:0-5198 GCA_052039515.1 Nakamurella sp.
GTTCATCCCGCGAATGCTAGTGGGGTCGGACGCGGCGACGTCGTGCGTGGCGGGCACCGCGCGCCGCACGGTGGCTAGGCTGCCCCCGTGGCCGGCGACGTCCCGATCGGCCCGGGGAGGCGGAACCGATGACCGAGCCCAGCACCCCGTCCGGGTCCGACGCCAGCCGCCGGATCGCCGACGGCTACCGCACCGAAGGCGCCGCGGTCACCCTCGGCTCGGTGGTACTCGACGGCGCCTGCGATCCCGCGGCCCGGGTGACCATCCCGCTGGCCATGTTCAACCGGCACGGACTCGTCGCCGGCGCGACCGGTACGGGGAAGACGAAGACGCTGCAGTTGATCGCCGAGCAGCTGTCGGCGGCCGGGGTCCCGGTGTTCATGCCCGACGTCAAGGGCGACCTGACCGGTCTCGCCGTCCCCGGGGTGGCCAACGACCGCATCACCACCCGGGCCACCGACACCGGGGACGACTGGCGTGGCGAGGCGTGCCCGGTGGAGTACCTGTCCATCGCCGGGCAGGGCAGCGCCATCCCCGTCCGGGCCAGCATCGACAGCTTCGGACCGGTGCTGCTGTCCAAGGTGCTCGACCTCAACGACACCCAGGAGTCCACCCTGGGGCTGATCTTCCACTGGGCCGACGACAAGGACCTGCCGCTGCTGGACCTCAAGGACCTACGGGCGGTCATCGCCCACCTGACCAGCGCAGCCGGCAAAGCCGACCTCGAGGGCCTGGGCGGGGTGTCCAAGGCGACCGCGGGGGTCATCCTGCGGGCCCTGGCCAATCTGGAGGCCGACGGCGGCGACGTCTTCTTCGGCGAGCCGCAGCTCGAGGTGACGGATCTGCTGCGGCAGGTCGACGGCCGCGGCGTGATCTCGCTGATGGACGCCCGGCTGGTTCAGACGCGCCCGGCGTTGCTGTCCACCTTCCTGATGTGGCTGCTCTCGGAGCTGTTCGAGGAGCTGCCCGAAGCGGGCGATCTCGACCGGCCGCGGCTGGTCTTCCTCTTCGACGAGGCGCACCTGCTGTTCGCCGACGCGTCCAAGGCGTTCCTGACCGCCGTGCAGCAGACGGTCAAGCTGATCCGTTCCAAGGGGGTCGGCGTCTTCTTCTGCACCCAGCTGCCCACCGACGTCCCCGCCGGGGTGCTGTCGCAGCTCGGGGCGCGGATCCAGCACGCGTTGCGTGCCTTCACGCCCCAGGACCAGGAGGCGCTGGCCACCACGGTCAAGACCTACCCGACGACCGCGGACTACGACCTGGCCACCGCGCTGACCAGCCTGGGCACCGGGGAGGCGATCGTCACCGTCCTGTCGGAGTCCGGCGCGCCGACGCCGGTCGCGTGGACCCGGGTGCGGGCGCCCCGTTCGCTGATGGGGCCGGCCCCGGCCGCGCAGGTGGATGCGGCGGTGGCCGACTCTCCGCTCGCCACGAAGTACGCGACCGCGGTCGACCGCAACTCCGCCTACGAGATGCTCACCGCCCGGCTCGCGCCACCGCCCGCACCGATCCCGGTGCCGGCGCCCGCGCCCCGGCGGGAGCCCGCGCCGTCACGGCCGACCGTCCCGGACCCCGCGCCGGAGGAGGGCGGCCTGTTCGGCGAGCTCGCGCAGAACCCGGCGGTCAAGGCGTTCTGGCGGTCCCTCGGGACGGCGGTCGGCGGGGCGCTGGGCCGCAGCGTCACCGGCACCCGGCGGCGCCGCCGCTGAGGGCCACGTCCGGCCGCCGGGGAACCATCCCGACCGTCCCGGTCGTTCACCGGACGTCGGCCGTGCACCGTGCACGCTCCCCGGGTACCGGACCCGGCAGGGGCGAGCCGTACGGCGCACCCCACGAAGCGGAGGATGAGACGTGACCCTGTTCTGGATCGTCGTGATCGCGGTGCTCGTGCTCGGAGGCCTCTACCTCGCCCGGTCCCGGAGCTCGGAGAACAAGAACACGCTGGCCGACGCGGCCGCCGAGGCCCGTCGCTGGGTCGAGCGGCTGGGCGGCCAGGTGTACTCGCTGGACGCCGGCGGCAACGCCGCGGCCAAGCAGGCGCTGGCTGACGCGTCGGAGCGGTTCACCGCCGCGGGCGCCCAGGTCGAGCAGGCGCAGACCGTGCAGCAGTACCGGCTCGCGCAGCAGACCGCCTACGAGGGGCTGTACTACGTGTCCGCCGCGCGCAAGACGCTGGGCCTGGACCCCGGCCCCGAACTGCCGCCCATCCCCGGGCAGGCGCAGGCCGGCGCGGTCACCGAACAGCGTCGTGTGGAGGTCGAGGGACGGGAGTACGAGGCCTCCCCGGAGGCCACCCCGACCGCCCGCAACTACTACCCGGGCGGCATGGTCGCCGGACGTCCGGTGCCCCGTGGCTGGTACTCCGAGCCGTGGTGGAAGCCGGCGCTGGTGGCCGGCGCCTGGGGTGTCGGCGCCTACATGCTGACCAGTGCGCTGTTCACCGGCATGGCCGGCAACGCCTACGCCGACGGGTACGCCGACGGCGCCAACGACTTCGGCGGCGGGGACGGCGCGGACAACGGGGACGGCGGGTACGACGGGTCCGATGACGGTGGCTACGACGGCTCCGGGGACACCGGCGGTGACTACGGCGGGGACTTCGGTGACTACGGCGGGGACTTCGGCGGTGGAGGCGACTTCGGCGGTGGCGGGGACTTCGGCGGCGGCATGGACTTCTGAGTTCGTCGGCCCGGCCCCGGCGGGGTCGGGCGCGGCTCGTGGATGATCAGCGCACCCGCGGAGGCCGTCCCGGGACGGCCGTACCAGGGAGAGATGGCTGATCGGACGGTCGGACGGGTCAGCTGCCGGCCCGAGCCACCGCGGCGCGGAACCGTTCGTGGTCGGCCCGGACCGCGGACAGCGGCTCCAGCACCTCGCTGTCGGCGACCTCGGCCACCCGCTCGATCAGCCGTCGGCGCGCGACCGCGGCGCGACGACGGGCACCGGCCCGCACCAGCGGCCGGCTGACCACCGCGAGCAGCAGACCGGCCAGCAACCCGCCGACCAGCAGCAGGGTGGGTAGCGGGATGCCCTGCACCCGGGGCAGCGGGACGACGTCGTCCAGTCGCAGCAGTCCGAGCCCGGCCAACCCGAGCAGCCACACCGTGCCGACCAGCGCCACCACCGCCAGCAGCCACTGCAGCCCGCCGACCACCCGCTGCCAGAGCGGCGTCCGGCCCGAGTCGAGTTCGACGCCTGTGACGGCCCGGTCCAGGCGGTCGACGAGCCGCACCTCCGACACCTCGACGGTGCGCCGCAGCTCGTCCCGCCAGGCCTGCGGCAGCTCGGAGCCGGCCGCGTCCCGGGCCCGGCGCAGGGCGGTCGCCAGCGCGGCGGTCTGGACCGCCCCGGCCTCGGGCAGCGAGCTGCGGGCCCCGTCGTGGCCCAGGTGCAACCGGCCCAGCGGGTCGGCCCGCAGCTTCGAGGTCCAGCGGAGCAGCGGCCAGCCGGTCTGCCGACTCCCGTTCCGTCGGGCGGACCGCTCGACCGCGGTGACGACGGTGGGCACCCCCGCGGCGTCCGCGAGCGCGGTGGTCAACGCGTCGCGGTCGTCCCGGCCCCGGCGGTCACCGTCGGTGTCCGGCGCGGTGTGCTGCGCGAGAGTCCGCGCCGCGGCACGGGTGTCGGCGGTCAGCCGGTCGGTGGCCGCCCGTCGCGCGGTCACCCGGGCGGCGAGCTCCGCACGCAGCTCGGGCAGTCCGGCTCCGGTCCGGGCGGACGTCGGCACCAGGGGCGTCGCCGCCAGCCCCTCCCGGTCCAGCAGCCCGCGCAGATCGTCCAGACAAGCCCGGGCCGAGGCGTCGTCGAGCCGGTCGATCTGGTTGAGCACGACGACCAGCACCCCCGCGTGCCCGGCCATCGGCGCCAGGTAGCGGGAGTGCACCGCGGCGTCGGCGTACTTCTGCGGGTCCAGCACCCACACCAGCACGTCGACCAGCTCGACCAGCCGGTCCACCTCCAGCCGGTTCTCGAGACGGACGCTGTCGTGGTCGGGCAGGTCCAGCAGCACCAACCCGTCGAGGGCGGGGTCCGCCGGCTGGACGCGGTGGCGACGCGGCACCTGCAGCCAGTCCAACAGCCGGTCGGCACCGTGCTCACCCCAGACACTGGCGTGCGCGACCCCGGTCGTCGGCCGACGGACACCCGGGGTGCTCACCTCACTGCCGCTGAGGGCGTTGAACAGCGTCGACTTGCCGCTGCCGGTCGCGCCGGCGACGGCGACGACGGTCGCGTCACCGAGCGCCTCGCGGGCGCCGGCCTTGGCCAGCAGGGCGCGGGCCGCCGACACCTCCGGGAGGTCGAGCCGGTTCTGGGCGATCTCCACCGCCTCCCGCAGGGCGGCCAACCGGTCGGTCAGCGGAAGCTCGGCGGACCGTCCGCCGCGGAGCTTCACGGTCGGGCCTCGCGGGCGGCAGCCAGCGCACCGGCGGCCGTGCGCAGCTCCGCGGCGGCGCCCGACGGCGGGGCGACCGCGTCCAGCAACCGGTCGAAGCGGTCCTGCTCCGCGCGGAGCAGGCGGTCGACGCGGACGTCGAGATCGGACCGGGCCCGGCGCGCGAGCTCCCGGACGGCGTTGTCGCCGAAGACGGCCTCCAGCAGCCGCTGGCCCACCACGGTGGTGCCGCCGGCGATGCCGATCTCGGCGCCGGAGAGCCCCGCGGTCGAGGCGAAGACGGCGATCATCAACGCCGCCCCGGCGCCGTTGACGCCCCACGACAGCAGCCGGGCCTGGGAGCGTTTCCCGGCGCCCTCGGCCCGGACCAGGTCCAGGACGAAGCCCTGCCAGTCCCGCACCTCGTCGGCGGCCGCGGCGGGGAACGCCGGTGAGACGCCGTCCAGGTCGGCCTCCCGGCCCCGGAGCAGCGCGGCGCCGCCGGGCAGCGCGCGCCACGCGACGACGGTGTTCTCGGCGGCCCGGTCGGCCTCGGCCCGCAGCAGCTGCTCGACACCGGATTCGACCGCGCCGTGCACCTGGGCCGCCGGGTCGCCGCGACCCGTGAACGCCGCGGTGACCCGGTCGCGCAGCCGACCGACCCGGCCCTGCAGGGTGCGCATCCACTCCCCGGTGCCCACGAACTCCTGCCATCGGGCGAGCACCTCGCCGCGGAGCAGGCTGCCGTCGCCGACGCCTTTGGCGATCGCGGCCCGGGCCCGGGTGTGGGCCGCGTCAGCCGCGGACCGCAGCGCTGCCGCGGCGC
>JBQGEH010000757.1:0-8250 GCA_052039515.1 Nakamurella sp.
AGGAGGTTTCTCATGACGCAGAAGACGTGGTTCATCACCGGCACGTCCCGTGGGTTCGGCCGGGAGTGGGCCATCGCGGCGCTGGACCGGGGTGACCGGGTGGCGGCGACCGCCCGGGACACCGCGAGCCTGGACGACCTCGTGCAGACCTACGGCGACGCGGTCCTGCCGCTGGCGCTGGACGTCACCGACCGGTCGGCGGTCACGGTGGCGGTGGCGCAGGCCCATCAGCGGTTCGGCCGGCTGGACGTCGTGGTCAACAACGCCGGCTACGGCCAGTTCGGCATGATCGAGGAGATCAGCGAGCGCGAGGCCCGGGCGCAGTTCGAGACCAATGTGTTCGGGGCGCTGTGGGTGACCCAGGCGGCGCTGCCGTTCCTGCGGGAGCAGGGCAGCGGGCACATCGTGCAGGTGTCGTCCATCGGCGGGATCTCGGCGTTCCCGAACATCGGCATCTACAACGGCAGCAAGTGGGCGCTGGAGGGGATCAGCCAGGCGCTGGCCGCCGAGGTCGCCGAGTTCGGCATTCACGTGACGCTGGTCGAACCGGCCGGCTACTCCACCGACTGGGGCGGGGCATCGGCGAAGCACGCGGACGCGCTGGACGCCTACGAGCCGGTGCGGGCGAAGGCGGCCGAGCTGCGCAAGTCCCGGCAGTCCTCGCCGGGTGAGCCGACCGCCACCCGCGAGGCGATCCTCGAGGTCGTGGACGCCGAGAAGCCGCCGCTGCGCATCTTCTTCGGCGACGGGCCGCTGTCCATCGCCACCGCGGACTACGAGTCCCGGCTGGCGGAATGGCGGGAGTGGGAGCCGGTCTCGGTCGCCGCGCACGGCGCGAAAGCCTGACCCCCGACGCCGGTTTCGGGGTGATCGTGTTCGCTCAGCGGGCACTTCCACCCCGAAACCGGGCGCGAGTCAGCGGTTGTCGGCGTGCCAGGCGCCGAGCAGCCCCCGGAAGTGGGCGATGAACCGGTCGTGCTCCGCGGCGGGGTAGGTGTTGCGCACGGTCTCGACCAGCAGCGCGTCGAAGTCGCCGGAGCCGACCCAGTCGTGCACCAGACCGGGCAGCGACCGCAGTGACGTGTCGCAGAACTCGCGGTACTGATCGACCTGGAAGTAGTCGTCGGCCATCGCCGCATACCGCTGCAGTTTGTCGGAGAAGTCCAGCCCAGGGTCGTCGGCGACGTCGAACCAGGCCCGGGTGCTGGTGTCCACCAGGGGCTTGCGTCCGGTGAGCGCGCAGACCGCGCTCCACGACAGCAGATTCTGGATGGCCCACGGGAAGTAGTAGTGCAGCGAGGTGATCGCGATGTCCGGGCAGGCGTTGGCGTAGTCGATCGGCTGCACCCGGTCGCCGGTCACCAGCGCCTCGCAGGAGTTGAACTCCCAGCGGAAGAACGCGTTGATGACCCGCGACAGGGTGAGGATCTCCGCACCCGCCGACGCCGGCAGGAAGTCGTGCGACACCTCGTAGCGGTCGTGCATCGGCAGCTCCGGGCGGAACTTCATCACCTGGGTGTTCGGCCCGATGGTCAGCGACCGGGCGAACGAGTCGTAGTCGCTCACCGCGCCCTGCAGGTGCATCAGCATCTGGCCGGACGCGTCGTAGGCGGCGTGCAGCGCCGCGGTGTCGTCGATCCGGCTGACGCCGCGCCAGGCGCCGCCGTCGAACGGCTTCATGAACATCGGGAAACCGACGCGGCCGGCCACCTCGTCCAGGTCGAACGGCAGGTTGTACTGCGAGGCGGTGTACTTCCACTTCTCGCTGTCGACGGGGTTCTTGTACGGCACCAGCACGGTCGGCGGCACGTCGAAGCCGAGCCGCATGATCGCGCAGTAGGCGGAGTGCTTCTCCATCGCCTGGAAGGTGAAAGGGTTGTTGAGCAGGTAGGTGTCGTTCATCAGGGCTGCCTTCTTCAACCACTCCCGCGGATGGAAGTACCACCAGGCCAGCCGGTCGATGACCACGTCGTGACGCACCGGGTCACGCAGGTCGAACGGTTCAATGGTGATCCGCTCGGTGGTGAGCGTGTGGTCGCGCCCCTGGTGCGGCACCGGCCCGAGCCGCCGCACGAGCGTCTCGAAGGCCCGGGGCCAGTCGTTCTCGGTGCCCAGCAACAGCCCGATGAGGTGGGTGGTGTCGTCGCCGCGGTTCGTCATGCAGGCATCCTGACAGCCCCGCCGGGAACGGCAACCTGCGGGATGTCAGCCCAGTGCCGGCAGGTACAGCGCGGCCTGCGCCCGCCAGCTCGACCAGTCGTGCGGCCACTCCCAGCCCCAGTCGAAACACTCGTGCGGGATGCCCTTGTCGCCGAGCAGCGCGTCCAGGGCGTGGGTGGAGGCGTTGGCACCGGTGGTGTCCTCCCACCGGCCGTTGCCGACGACCAGGGTGAGGAAGAGCCGGGAGCGCAGGTAGGCCAGGTGATCGCCGTGCAGCTGCGGCAGGAACTGGAACGGCGACATCAGGTAGGCGAGCTCGTCCTGGTCGCCCCAGCCGCGCCAGGCCCGCGGGTCGTAGCCGCCGGAGAACGCGACCGCGCGGGCGAACACGTGCGGATGCCGCAGCGCGAACAGCACCGCGTGGAACGCCCCCATCGACGGGCCCGCCACCACGATGTCGTCCCGGCCTCCGGAGGTGTCGCGGACGAACGGCACCACCGTCCAGATGATCCAGTCCTCGTAGGCCCGGTGCGCGGCGGCCCGGTGGGGCATCGGCTTCCAGGCCGCCGACCACGACTCGTGGTCGTAGCCACTGACGCAGTAGATCTTGATGCGGCCGGCGTCGACGGCGTCGCGGACCGCGTCGAGCATGCCCTGCTCGGCGAACTCGTGCGCGGACTTCATCTCCGACGCGAACCAGATGACGGGCCGGCCCCAGTGTCCGTGGACGACGACCTCGCGGGTCCCGCCCCCCAGCGACGGCGCCTCCAGGTGATGGAACTCGGTGTGGGTCACGGCATCCGGGCCAGCAGCTCGTCCATGCCGGGTGACCAGGCGTCCCGCCAGCCGATCACCGTGTGCGCGTCGGGGACGATGCGGGCGTCCACCGGGTACCGCTGGAACGACAGGACCCCGGCCAGGTGCTCGTTGTTGGCGCGGTTCTCCTCGACCGCGCCGACGGTCACCAGCGTCGGGACCGGACGCACGTCGGACGCACGCGCCTCCGACATCCGCCGCACCGCGGTGCACACCCGGCCGAAGGCGCTCCAGGACGACTCCTGCCCGTCGAACTCCGTCCGGAAGAACGAGCCGGACTGCAGCACCATGGCGTCGAACGCCGCCGGGTGCCGCCGGTGGGTGAACAGGGTGGTCAGCGCGCCGAGGCTGGTGCCCAGGCCGATCACCGACGTCGTCGGCACCAGGGAGCGCAGCAGCGGGACGAGGGTCGCGCCGAGGTGGTCGGCGTACTCGGGGTCGGCGGCGTACCAGGTGTGCCGGTAGCCGTCCGGCGGGTCCAGCAGCGCGACGCGGACCGGCCGTTCCTGCGCACAGGCCCACTGCAGCAGGCATCCCCGGCGGGCGAGGTCGGTCCCGTCATGGGCGACGAGCAAGGGGGCGGGGGTGCTGTCGGACAGGCCGCGGGGCGAGAACAGGTACACCGGAACGGTTGTCGGCAGCGCCCCGGCAGGGTCGGCGACGGCGGTCCCGGTGCCGTCCTCGGGAACGGTGAGCCAGGACGGCATCTCGTAGTCGGGGAAGCGGATCTCGGAGCGGGCGCCGTAGGGCCCGGGCACCTGCAGCACGTTGGTCGGGTCGACGTCGGTGGTGGTGCGGCTGCCGGACCGCATCTGCAGCCGGTACTCGAAGCGCCGCACCGGCGGTCGGCGCAGGTCCAGCTCCCAGCCGCCGGCGCCGTCCGGGGTGAAGTGGGTGCTGGCGTGCAACGGCCAGTCCAGCTCCAGCTCGACCGCGTCCAGGGTGGCCACCGACGCGGGCAGGTGCCAGCGGACGCCCATCGCCGACACGGCGGGGCCGGTGACGGACGGACCGGAGGACATCGGGTCACCGTACGGCACCGGTGGGGTCCCGGCCCGGGTCAGCGGGGCGCCGGTCGCGGCGGCTCGGCCACCGCCGGTGGGGCCGCCGGCTCCGGTACCGGTCGGTTGCGCGAGGTCGCGAGCACCGCGCCCAGGATGACCAGCGGGAAGCCGATGGCGATGCCGACGGTGAACGGCTCGTCCAGGATCAGCACGCCGAGCACGATGGCCACCGCCGGGTTGACGAAGGTGATGACGGTGGCGCGGGCCGGCCCGGCCTCCTTGATGAGGGCGAAGAACAGCTGGAACGCCGAGGCCGTGCAGACCACGGCCAGCGCGATCACCGCCCACGCGGCGTCGGCGGGGACCGACGCCGGCCACACGAAGGGCAGCACCGGCAGGTACAGGATCGCGGCGAGCAGCAGCGACGCGGTGATGACACCGGTCGCCGGGATGTCGGACAGCCGGCGGTTGATGATGATCGGGCCGACGGCGTAGCCGATGGCGGTGAGCACGATGGCGCCCACGCTGGTCAGGTCGTCCAAGTGGATGTCCAGGCCGACCAGCACCAGCACCCCGGCGATGCCGATGCCCAGGCCCGCGATCCGCCGCGGCGACACCTTCTCCCCGCCGCTCGCCCACACCAGCACGAACGAGATGAGCGGCACCATGGCGATGAGCAGTCCGGCGGTGGAGCTGGTGAGGCTCTGTTCGGCGTGACCGAGCAGGAACCAGGGACCGCTGATCTCGACCACCGTGTAGAGCAGCAGCACCTTCCAGCGCCGCAGGATCGGGCGGAGCGCGTCCTGCCGCAGCGCGACCGGGAGCAGGATCAGGCCGCCGAGGAGCGTCCGGCCGCAGGCCACGACGACCGGATGCAGGTCGGTGACCGCCACCCGGATCAGCAGGTACGGCACACCCCAGACCAGGCACAGGGCACTGAACAGCAACCAGCCGCGGCGCGTCATGGGCGGACGCCCTCTCTTCTCGGACGGCCGCCGTCCTCGCCGACGATCGACCGCGAGAACACGGTAACTGCTGGCGATCCGCCGCCCGTACGGGATTGAGCCCGGACGACCGTTCGTCGGTGGCCGGCCCGGCGGTGGGGTGGGCGCTGCCATACGCGTGGCGGCCCCGCTGAAGATTCCGCGGATTCACAGGAAGGACGAATCGGACAGCCGACCGCGGTGCGGTCGGGGCGACCACCGCCCGTCCGAGGCCCGTCACGCACGGTCGCCACCGCTCCCACCAGCGGGGACGGAAATGACACGATTGTGATTCGCCGCCCCGGATCCGTGCTGCCACAGGGTGTTTCGCGGCCCTTCACGGTCACGCTGTGTCAAATGGGACTCTTGTGACTCGAGTGAACTGTGGGTTAGCGTCCTGCCGTGGTCGTTGATCGACCTCCGGACCGCCCAGAACCCGCCCTGGAGATGTCCGGATCGCTGCAGTCTCATCTCGTGAAGAGTCGATCAACGGTACGGCGGGATCGTCACCCGATGGAGATGCCTGACAAGGGGAAGGGGCATCGACAGTTGGGTGCGCGTCTGTAGTCGAACGCGCTCCTTGCACGGTGGCGAGGCCAGGAAAGGACTACACCGTGCGGCGCACCCTCGCGTTCCTCACCACCCTCGTCACCGCGGCAGCCGGTCTCGTGCTGTCCAGCGGTGTCGCCTCGGCGGACCCGTCCGCCGCCGACTGGGCCAGTCTGCGCGACTGCGAGTCCAGCGGTCGTTACGACATCAACACCGGCAACGGCTACTACGGCGCGTACCAGTTCGACCTGCCCACCTGGCGCAGCGTCGGCGGCACCGGGTACCCGAACGAGGCCAGCCCCGCCGAGCAGGACTACCGGGCGCTGTACCTGTACCGCATGCGCGGCTGGTCGCCGTGGACCTGCGCCCGGATCCGCGGCCTCGTCGAGGACGGCGACGCCCGCTCCAAGGTCGTCCCGTCGCAGGGCGGCGGCAGCACGCCGACCACCCCGACGCCCCCGCCGCCGTCCGAGCCGAGCAGCCCGTCCGGAGTGCCGGCCTACCCGGGGCGGATCTTCACCGAGGGCGTGACGTCCAGCGCCCTGGTCGCCTGGCAGAAGCAGATGGGGGCCCGTGGCTTCGGGCTCACCGGGACCGGCTTCTACGGCCCGCTGACCAAGACCGCGGTCATCTCGCTGCAGCAGCAGGCCGGGCTCGAGGTCGACGGCAAGATCGGCCGGCAGACCTGGAACGCCGCCTGGACCACCAGCTTCGGCCCGACGTCGACGCCGTCGACTCCGAGCACGCCGACGACGCCGAGCGTCCCCGCCAACGCCGAGAACTGCTCGGTGGGTGCGAGCGCCGCACCGGCCTGGCCGGGCGTGCAGTACAACCCCGGCGACACCGCCGCGGCGCTGCAGTGCTGGCAGAAGCAGATGGGCTCGCGCGGGTACGGCCTGGTCGGTACCGGCTACTACGGCCCCGCCACCAAGGCGGTGGTCATCGGGGTGCAGCAGCGCAACGGGCTGAACCCGTCCGGCATCCTCGGACCCAAGACCTGGGCGGCCGCCTGGGAAGGCAACTGACCCGAGGTCAGCAGTCGTCCGGAGAAATTTCGGGAGACTCGCTAACGTCCCCGCGGCGGCGGCCGATACCTCCTGCAGGGAATCACCCCCGCCGCACCACGACGTTACGAAGCACGTAGCAGTGGCAGCACGAAAGGCCCGGAGCACGCCGCTCCGGGCCTTTCGCTGTTCCGGGATCAGCTGGTCCCGGTCACCGCACGGTGTAGACCTCGACCACGCTGGACGAGGAGAACGCCGCCTGCACGCCGCCGCCGGCGACGGTGATGCGGTTCCCGACCAGCACCGGGTAGATGCCGTGCCGGGCGGTCGGCATCGGGGTGCCCAGCCGCCAGGTGCGCGTGGCCGGGTTGTAGATGTCCACCCGCTGGTAGACCTTGCGGCTGGTGGCGCCCGCACCGCTCTCGGTCTCGCCGCCGATCACGTACATCTCGCCGCCGGAGAACACCGCCCGGCCCATGCCGCCGCGGGCCTGCGGCAGGGGCGGCAGCCCGGAGGCGCTGTCGGCGCTGGACCGCCAGCTGTTCGTGGCCGGGTCGTACACCTGCAGGGTGTCGAAGCCGTTGGCCACCACGTTGGCGTCGCCGCTGCCGGCGCCGCGACCGCCGGCCACGTACATCAGCTTCCCGTCGGTGGTCGCGGCGGCGTGGTTGCGGCCCTGCGGCATCGACGCCAGCGCGGTCCAGGTGTTGGCGACGGGATCGAAGCGGGCGACCCGGTCGGTGGTGGTGGAGCCGATGATGCCGCCGGCGACGTAGACCTTGCCGTCGATGACCGCCGACGACGCCGACCCCGCGGCGAACGGCATGTCGGGGCCGAGCGTCCAGGCGTTGCGGGCCGGGTCGTAGATCTGCACCTTGCCGGCGCCGGCGCCGAGACCACCGAACAGATACAGCTTCCCGTTCAGCACCTCGGCGGTGTGGTGGTGCCCGACGAACGGCCGTACCGCCAGGTCCCGGCGCCACGCCCCGGTCCCCAGGTTCAGGGCCAGGGTGGCGTTGTTGCTCTCACCGACCAGGTACAGCGTCCCGCCGACCACACCGCCGGCCACCTCGCCCAGCGCCACCGGCATGGCCGGCCCGGTGGCCCAGCGGGCCGCGAAGCGGCCGGCGTAGGTGGCGGTGGCATGGCTGCCGCCGGACAGCCAGACGGTGTCACCGATGACCGCGGCGACCGGCGTCTTGCGGCCACCCGGCAACGACGGCAGCTGCGACCAGGTGTTGCCGGCCGGGTCGTAGGCGGTCACGTCGGCGCTGGCGACGTTGCCCGCGTTGGTGCCGCCCAGGACGAGGATCTGCCCGTCCCGGACCACGGCGATGATGTGGCTGCGCGGCCGCGGCAGGCTCGCCACCTTCGTCCACGCGTTCGTCGCCGGGTCGTAGCGGTGCACGTCGCTCTGCAGGCCGGTGTTCTCGTTCTCGTTGTACTGACCGCCGATGGCGTACACCTTGCCGTCCAGCGCGGCGCCCGTGAGGTGGTTGCGGGGGTTGGGCAGCGGGGCCCGCGCCGACCAGCTGGTGCCGCCGTCCAGGGCGAGCACCCAGTGGTCGGGCTGGTCGGGGTCGGCGGTGGACCCGGCGACCCGGTTGGTGCCGCCGTAGAAGTGCAGCTCGCGGCCGACGATCGCGGCGGCGCCGGCACCGCGGGGGGCGGGCAGCTGCGGACCGGCGCTCCAGGTGCGCTGCACCGTGTCGAACTTCCACACGTGACGGGTCG
>JBQGEH010000758.1:0-4371 GCA_052039515.1 Nakamurella sp.
TGCAGCGCGGACTGAAGATCGTGGACCTGATGGTCGCCGACGGCATCCCGATCAGCCGTGAGCAGGTGCTGGCCATCGCGGCCGGGGCGCCGGTCGGGCGTCCGCACATCGGCCGGGCTCTCGTCGCCTCCGGTGTCGTGAGCAGCGTGAACGAGGCGTTCGCGCGCTATCTGGCCGGCAACAGCGGCTACTACGTGCCGAAGGTGGACACCGACATCGAGGTGGCGGTCGGGATGATCCGGGCCGCCGGCGGGGTCAGCGTCGTCGCGCACAGCCGGTCCCGGTCGGCGGGGCGGGTGCTGACGCCGGACCGCATCGCCGAGCTGGCCGCGCTCGGGCTGGACGGCATCGAGGTCGACCACCCCGACCACGCGCCCGCGGACCGGGCGGAACTGGCCGGACTGGCCCGCCACCTGGGCCTCATCGCCACCGGTTCGTCGGACTACCACGGCACCAACAAGACGATCCCGATCGGCGCGGAGAACACCGACCCGGAGCAGCTGGCCCGCATCGTGGACCGGGCGCGCGGCGTCGGCGTGATCGGGCCGGCGGCGGCGCTGGGATGACCGACACGACGCCGATGCCGGTGATCGCCCCGGCCCGGCCGGCGCTGATCGGCCGGTTCACCGTCGGGCTGGCCGGGTTGCTGGCGGCCGGCACGCTGGTGCTGGGGCTCGCGCTGCTGGTGGCGATGCTGGTGCTGCCCGCCCCGGGCACCGGGGCGTACGGGGGGACGACGGGGCCGGGCTGGGGGCCGGTGGCGGCGCACCTGGCGGTCGGCGTCGTCGGTGAGGTCGCCGGGGCGGTGGCCGGACGCGGGCCGTGGGCGGCGCGGGTGACCGTCGCCGCCGTCGTGGTGGTGGCGGTGCTGGTGGTCCTGGCGCTGTGCTGGTGGCGCTGAGAGCGGCTCAGCCGCCGGTGGGTGCGGTTGTCCCGGTAGCGGTCGTCCGGGTGCCGGACGGGAAGGTCAGCGACGAGCTCGTCCGGGCGGAGCTGGTGACCAGCGGCGGGTCGGTGGCCGGGGCGGCGCTGGAGCGCAGGCCGACCACGGTGGTGCCGCGGGCCTCGACGACGGTGTTGCCGACGGTGCGGACGTCCACCACCCCGGTGTAGCCGGCGCGGTCGACGGGCAGCGTCGACGAGACCGTTCCCGCGGAACGGGAGACGACGGCGAGTCCGTCGTCCACCGGGACCAGCAGGTCGTCGCCGACCGGGGCGGGCAGCCCGAGCACGTCGTCGAGCGTCCAGCGCACCGACAGGTCGTCGTTGTCCACGGCCAGCAGCACCGAGCCGACCCGGACGTAGCGGGTGTCGGTGGTGATCGTGACCGGGGTGACCCGGCGGGTGTCCTCGGACGTGGTGATGTCGGCGGCGGTGACCGGTACCGGGGTGCGGGAGAGCTCGGCGCCGGTCGCGTCGTAGACGACGACGGCCGGTACGGGGGTGGCGACCAGGACCGCGGCCTTCTCCGCCGTCACCGACAGCACCCGGGCGTCGGTGGTCTGCAGGTCGACGGTCGCCCGGGGGTCGAAGTTCAGCGCGTCCCAGCTCTTGGACTTGCCGTCGGTGGTGGAGCCGGGGTCGACGTAGTTGAGCACCAGCTGCGCGTCCGCGCCGGCCTCGCTGTCGGGGCAGTGCTCGATGGTCGCGAACTGCTGGGTGGCGATGGCCAGGTCGTCGAAGGTACAGCCGAGGTGCTTGGTGTTGGGCTTGGTCGGCTCGGGCTGGTCGCCGTACTGGATGGTGCGCACGAGGTCGTAGCGCCACAACTCGGCGAGGTCGGCGCTGACCAGCCCGCCGTAGGGGCCGCCGAACACCAGGGTGGAGTCCCGGCCGGTGAAGCCGGTGCGCTGGTCGGTCCGCTCGCCGGTGATGGGGTTGAGCAGCGTGATCTCGGAGCAGGTGTCGCCCTTGGAGTACGCGGTGAGGATGCCGCGGACCGCTCCCGACGCGGTCAGCGTCTCGGCGCGGGTGTCGCCGGAGCCGAGCGCGCACAGCGCCAGGTTGCTGCGTCCGTAGCGCCAGCGTTCGGCGCCGGTGACGGCGTCGTGGCCGACCACGTCGTGACCTTCGGCGGTGACCACGGTGCCGTAGGGGGAGGCGATACCCGGGAAGCCGGCGTCGGTGGTGAGGGTCCAGGCGGTCGCCAGATCGGCGGGGGCCTCGGTCATCACCGCCGGCGCGGACTCCGCCGGACCGGTGGTCAGCGTGGTCGCCCGGGCGTCGCTCTTCAGGTACACCACGGTCGCGAACACCGCGACCAGCACGGTCAGGGCGAGGGCGGCGGCGAGGTCGAACCGCCGCCGCCGCGACACGGGCATCACCGGAGGATCACTCCGCGGCGGGCGCGGTGGTGTTGGCGGTGTCCTGACCGCTGCGGGTCCGGCGACGGGAGCGGTTGCGCCGCGGGCGCGGGGCCTCGTCGGCCGCCGGTGAGGCGGATGCGGCCGGGGCGGTGGCGGCGCCGTCGGAGTGCTGCGGACGGCCACCGCGGCTGCGGTTGCGGCCACCGCCGTTGCGGCTCTCGTCCCGGCCGGCGCGGCGCGGACCGCGACCGGTCTCGCCCAGGTCCTCGACCTCCTCGGCGTCCAGACCGGGGAGCGTCCGCTGTGACTTGCGCAGCCGCCCGGTGGTGCCCTCGGGGATCTCCAGGTCGGTGAACAGGTGCTGGGAATTGGAGTAGGTCTCGACCGGCTCGGCCAGGTCCAACCCGAGCGCGTCGTTGATCATCTTCCACTTGGCCATGTCGTCCCAGTCGACCAGCGTCAGCGCGATGCCGGTGCGGCCGGCCCGCCCGGTGCGGCCGATGCGGTGGACGTAGGTCTTCTCGTCGTCCGGGGACTGGTAGTTGATGACGTGGGTGACGCCCTCGACGTCGATGCCGCGGGCGGCGACGTCGGTGGCGACGAGGACGTCGACCTTGCCGGACCGGAACGCGCGCAGCGCCTGCTCACGGGCGCCCTGCCCGTGGTCGCCGTGCACGGCGGCGGCGGCGAAACCGCGCTCGACGAGCTCGTCGGAGACCTTCTGCGCCGACCGCTTGGTGCGGGTGAAGATCATCGTCGGTCCGCGGTCGTTGGCCTGCAGCACCTTCGAGATGAGCTCGACCTTGTCCATCGCGTGCGAGCGGTAGGCGAACTGCGTGGTGGTGTGGTGGGTGGCGCCCTCGGCCGGGGCCTCGGCGCGGATGTGCGTCGGCTGCGTCATGAAGCTGCGGGCCAGCGTGATGATCGGGCCGGGCATGGTGGCCGAGAACAGCATCGTCTGCTTGGTCGCCGGGACCATGCCCAGCACCTTCTCGATGTCGGGCAGGAAGCCCAGGTCCAGCATCTCGTCGGCCTCGTCCAGGACGAGGACGTGGATGGCGCCGAGGATGAGGCTGCCGCTCTTGGCGAGGTCGAGCAGCCGGCCGGGGGTGCCGACGACGACGTCCACGCCGGCCTGCAGGGCGTTGACCTGCGGCTCGTAGGCGCGGCCGCCGTAGACGGCGAGCACGTTCAGGCCGGTGCCCTTGGCGGCGGTCGTGAGATCACGGGTGACCTGCACGCACAGCTCGCGGGTGGGGACGATGATCAGGCCGCGCGGGGCACGCTCGCCGGTGTGCGCGCTCTCCTCGGCGGCGAGGCGGTGCAGCAGCGGCACGCCGAAGCCCAGCGTCTTGCCCATGCCGGTGCGGGCCTGGCCGATGAGGTCGTGGCCCTGCAGCGCGATCGGGAGGGTGAGCTCCTGGATGGCGAAGGTGCGCTCGATGCCGGTGCCGGCGAGCGCGGCGACGATGCGTGGATCGACGCCCAGCTCGGCGAAGGTGGGGGCGTCGGGCTTGACGGGGGCGAGGGCGACGGGCGGCGGCTCGATGGCGGCGTCGGCGTCGGCGTCCAGGGGCACCGCGGAGTGGTCGAGCTCGACGGCGGTGCGATCAGAGGTGTTTTCGGTGGTCATCGGTTGTCCATGCTACGGGGCTTACGATGTCCCGGTGACGGAGACAGCCCCGACGTCGGCCCCGGCTGCCCCCGAACGCAGCTTCGTGCCGGACCCCCAGTCGGTCACCGACCTGCTCGGCGTGCTCGCCTACGGCGAATTGTCGGCCTTCGACCGGATGTCCATGGATGCCCGGATGGCGCCGTCGATGGCCGGGCGTGTCGCGCTGTCGCAGATGGCCGCGGCCGAGATGGGCCACTTCCGGGCGCTGTCCCAGCACCTGGCGCGACGCGGTGTGGACGTCGAGATCGCGATGGCCCCGTTCGTCAAGGCGCTCGAGGCGTTCCACGATTCGACCCCGCCGCACTCGTGGTTGGAATCACTGGTGAAGGCGCACGTCGGCGACGGGCTGGCGGCGGATTTCTACCGGGAGATCGCCGAATGGCTCGACCC
>JBQGEH010000759.1:0-3035 GCA_052039515.1 Nakamurella sp.
CGACACCGGCGGGGGTGCCGGTGAGGATGACGTCACCGGGCAGCAGCCGGACGCCGTGGGACAGGTAGCTGACCAGAGCGGCCACCGTGAACACCATGTCGGCGGTGGTGCCGTCCTGCATGGTGGTGCCGTTGACGGTGGTCGAGATGGACAGTGCCTGTGGATCGGCGATCTCGTCCGCGGTGACCAGGGCGGGCCCCATCGGCAGGAAGGTGTCGAACATCTTGCCGGCGTCGAACTGGCTGGTCCGCCGCTGCCAGTCGCGGGCGGTCACGTCGTTGCTGACGGTGTAGGCCGCCACGTGCGCCAGGGCCTCGGCCTCGGCGATGTACTTGCCGCCGGTACCGATGACGACGGCGAGTTCTGCTTCCCAGTCGACCTTCTCGGTGGTCGGCGGCATCAGCACCGGCTCGCCGTTCCCGACGATGCAGGTCGACGGCTTGAAGAAGATCATCGGGTACTCACCGACCTCGGCGCCGCCCTCCTTGGCGTGCTCGGCGTAGTTGCGTCCGATGGCGAAGATGCGTGGCGGATCCAGCAGCGGCGCGGTCAGCTCCGCGTCGGACACCGTCCCGACCCCGGCGGCGGCGGCCGCGTCGACCGCCCGGGCGGCGTCGCGCAGCGCGGCCGGCCCGGCGGCCAACAGGGAGCGCATGTCCGACGCGACCGACGGATCCGCCCCGGCGTGCTCGAGCGCCGGCTGCAGCGCGATCACCGCGTCCGCGGTGCGGACGCCGACCGCCACCCCGTCACCGCTGCGGAAGTTGACGAGATGCATGACTGCTCCTGTGTTCTCGGGAAAGCGACGGGGCCGCTCAGGCGGGGGCGATGACGACCAGGATGCGGGCGACGTCGGGGCCGTCGTTGACCACCGACCGCAGTTCACCGGCCACCAGGTGCAGGGTGTCGCCGGCGGTCAGCACGTGCCGCACGCCGTCCACCTGCACGGTCAGCGCTCCGGAGAGCCCGACGTAGGTGGTCTCGCCCCGCGCCGGGCTCTCGTGGACCCCGCCACCCGGCTCGTAGTCACTCACCGCGACCCAGTAGGCGTCGGTCTCCGACGCCTCCAGACCCTGCAACCGGCGGCTGGACACCCCGAAGTGGTGCGGCGCCTCGTAGGGGACGCCGTCGGCGGCGGATCGGAACGTGGCCATCGGCTCACCCATCGGCTCTGAAGGGGACTGCGGTTCCGGCTCGCCGCGGAACACCGCGGCCACCACGAACCCGTCGGTCGTCCGTGCAGCCTAGCTGTACACGCGAATCCGTGGCAAGATCCGCGGCAGCGCCCAGACGGCGTGCCGCCGACCCGTGTCAGTACCGGGCCGACGGTCCCCCGAGCGCAGAGGAGCGCGGTGTCCAGTCGGTACGAAGCCCCCGCCACCGCGACCAGGATGCTGGTCGTGGCGATGGGTCTGCTCGACACTTTCACCCCGGAACAGCGTCGTGCGGCGGTCATCTCGGACTTCGACGACCCACGGCGCACGGACTGGGACATCATTCCGCGACCGGACCGGACGGGAGTCGCGCTGCACGACCTGGACCGTCACCAGAAGGTCCTGGTCTGGGATCTGATCCGGGTCGCGGTGTCGCAGCGCATGTTCACCAAGGTGCTCGCGATCCCGCAGCTCGAGCACGTGTTGCGCGACTACGAACACGACTTCCTCGGGCCGGCCCTGCCGTTCTGGCGCACCTCGGACTCCTACTTCGTCACCTTCTACGGCCGGCCCGGGTTCGAGGACACCTGGATGCTGCGCTTCCTGGGACACCACGTGTGCCTCAACATCACCGTCATCGACCAGCGCTGGATCTGCATGACGCCGGCCGCGCTGGGCCAGCAGCCCACCGAGTACGACGGGGTGCTGCATCCGCTGGCCGACGACGAGGGACTCGCCTTCCGGCTGCTGGACACCCTGGACGACGATCAGGCGGCGACCGCGGTGATCCACCCGGTGGCGCCGGCGGACTTCGTCACCCGCCAGGTACCGGCGATCGGCGCCCACGAGATCCCCGACCACTACGACCTCGGGATGCCCGACTACGTCATCACCGACGCCGACCGGCAGGCGCTGGCCTTCGTCCGGGACCGCCCGTCCGGGTTGTCGGGCGCCGAGCTGCGGCCGGACCAGCAGGAGCTGCTGTGGCAGCTCGTCGACTGCTACCTGGACCGGCTGCCGCCGGAGTCGGCCTCGGCCCAGCGGGACGCGGTCCGCGAGAACGGTGCCGGTGGCGTGCACTTCGCCTGGGCGGGGGCGCGGCACCGGGGTGCGCCGCACTACTTCCGGGTGCAGACGGCCGGCCTGCTCATCGAGGCGGTCAACGCGGTCGGTGGCGGGAACCACCTGCACTCGGTGCTGCGCGACTTCGACAACGACTTCGGGCGGGAGCTGCTCGCCTCGCACGGCGGCCTCGACTCCCGGTGGGGACGGGCCCACCTCAGCACCCGCACCACGTCCAGCGCGGCGACCCACCCGGTCACCGGCTGACCGGAGAGCTCAGCCGATCCGGTCGATGGCGGCCAGGATGTCGACGGCGGACTGCGCCGACGTCGGGACCGGCTGCCCACCCAGGCCCAGCTCCTGGCGCAGCGCCGTCACCTGGGGGCGGGTGTGCTCGAGGTCGTGCCGGCCGAGGTTGAACCACACGCCCCGGCAGGTCGCTCCGGACGCGTTGAGGAACAGGTGCGGGCGGCTCGAGTCGAAGCACAGCGAGTCACCGGCCCGCAGCGTGTAGCGGGTGAACTCCAGCTGCAGTGTCAGCTCGCCCTCGATGATCAGCGCGTACTCGGTGCCGCTGTGCCGCATCAGCCGGCCCTCCAGCGAGCTGGTCGCGCCGGCGGGGTAGGTCACCAGCAACGGGTTGACCTCACCCGCGGCGTCCACCGCGAGCCGCTCCCAACGCACCCCGTTGTCCATCTCCAGCACCGGGTTGTCGTCGGCCCGCTGCACGACCGCGCCCTCGACGGCCCGGCCGGCCGGGGCCGGCTGCTCGCCCCCGCCGGGCGCGTGGCCGGGCAGTTCGGGGTGGTGGCGTGCCAG
>JBQGEH010000760.1:0-5334 GCA_052039515.1 Nakamurella sp.
GCCGGCGCGGGCCGACGACCGGTCAGCCGGTCGTCCCGGGCCGGCTCGACCGGCGTCCGGCCCGGCCGATCGTCCGCGGCGCGCCGACCGGCGCACCGCCCGCGCCACCCGGGACCCGCCGATGAGTACCGAGACACCCGACGCCACCACCGCACGCGACACCCGCTTCTTCGGGCAGCCGTGGGCCCTGGCCCACGTGTTCGGCGTCGAGATGTGGGAGCGGTTCTCCTTCTACGGGATGCAGAGCATCCTGGCGTTCTACCTGTTCTTCTCCGTCGCCGACGGCGGGCTCGGCATCGAGCGCGGTGCGGCCGGGGGCATCGTCGGCGCCTACGGCAGCCTGGTGTACCTGTCGACCATCCTCGGCGCGTGGCTCGCCGACCGGGTGCTGGGCAACGAACGGACGCTCTTCTACAGCGCCGTGGTCATCATGGCCGGACACATCTCCCTCGCCGTGCTGCCCGGTTTCGCCGGCCTGGTCGCCGGCCTGCTGCTCATCGCCGTCGGCAGCGGTGGCCTCAAGGCCAACGCCACCACCATCGTCGGCGCCCTCTACGCACCCGGCGACACCCGGCGCGACGCCGGCTTCTCGCTGTTCTACCTGGGCATCAACCTGGGCGCCCTGCTCGGTCCGCTGCTCACCGGTCTGCTGCAGTCCCGCCTCGGCTTCCACTGGGGCTTCGGCGCCGCCGCCGTCGGCATGCTGCTCGGGCTCGCCCAGTACTCCCTCGGGCGCCGGGACCTGCCGCCGGTCACCTCCCGCATCGCCAACCCGCTCCCCGCCTCCAGCCGGAGCCGCGTCGTCGCCGCGGGGGCGGGCGTCCTCGTGCTGGTGATCGTGGGCGTGCTGAGCGGCGTCATCACCGTCGACAGCGTCGACACCGTCGTCCTGGTGGTCATCCTCATCGCCAGTGCCGCCTACTTCCGGCTGCTGCTGACCAGCCCGCTGGTCACCGCGGACGAGCGCCGCCGGGTGCGGGCGTTCATCCCGCTGTTCCTGGCCAGTGCCGCCTTCTGGGCGCTGTACCAGCAGCAGTTCACCGTGCTGCCCATCTACACCGTCGATCGCATCGACCTGACCGTCTTCGGCTGGGACATGCCGCCGGCCTGGGTGCAGTCGATCAACCCGGTCTTCATCATCGTGCTCTCCGGGGTGTTCGCCGCGGTCTGGACCAAGCTCAGGGACCGCCAGCCCAGCACGGCGCTGAAGTTCGCGCTGAGCAACATCGTCATGGGGGTGGCGTTCCTGCTGTTCCTGCCGCACGCCGACGGCGGCCCGCAGTCGGTGCCGATCCTGGTCATCACCGGCATCCTGTTCGTCTTCACCGTCGCCGAGCTGCTGCTGTCGCCGGTCGGCCTGTCCGCCGCCACCCGCCTCGCCCCGCGGGCCTTCACCTCGCAGATGGTGGCGCTGTTCTTCCTGTCGGTGGCGCTGGGCACCGCGCTGTCCGGGGTGCTGTCGGGCTGGTACGACCCGACGCACGAGGTGCCCTACTTCGGCATCCTCGGCGTCGTCTCCATCGCCCTCGGCGTGCTGCTGGCGTTCTCCAGCCGCCGGATCACCCGGCTGATCACCTCGTCCGGCGAGGACCGGACGACGGCGCACTGACCGTGCGTCCGATCGTGGTCATGGCCGGGTAAAGACGGTGAACGGTCCGGCCGCGGCATCCGTGTCCATCGGCAGGACGACCCCCGATCCTCGACGTGGAGGTACCCCGTGTCCGTACGCCTGACCAGGATCCTGCTGACCGGCCTGCTGGCCCTGACCGCCGCGGTGGCGGCGGCACCGGTGGCCACCGCCCACCCCGGCGGGGGTGGCGGCGGCGGCGGGCGGTTCCCCGAGCGGATCGAGCTGCCCGCCGGTTTCCAGCCCGAGGGCATCTCCAGCCGTGGCACCACGTTCTACGTGGGGTCGCGCACCGACGGCGCGATCTACCGCGGCGACCTGCGGTCGGGCGCCGGCGCCGTGCTCGTGCCCGGTACCGCCGGAGGTTTCGCCGCCGGCACCGAGGTGGACGACCGCGGCCGGCTCTGGGTCGCCGGCGGCGCCACCGGGACCGGCACCGTCTACGACGCCGGCTCCGGGGCGCAGCTCGCCCGGTTCGCCTTCGCCCCCGCCGGACCGACCACCTTCGTCAACGACGTGGTCGTGACCCGCACGGCCGCCTACTTCACCGACTCCCGGCAGGCGGTGCTCTACGTGGTCCCGCTGGGCAAGGGCCGTCAGCAGCCGGACACCTTCACCGCGCTCCCGTTGACCGGTGACCTGGTCGTCGATCCCGCCGTCAACAACCTCAACGGGATCGAGACCACCCCCGACGGCCGGAACCTGCTGGCCGTGCAGTCCAACACCGGTCTGCTGTTCACCGTCGACCCGAAGACCGGGGTCACCCGCACCGTCGACCTCGGCGGGGTCAGCGTCGTCAACGGGGACGGACTGCTGCGCGAGGGCCGCACCCTCTACGTCGTGCAGAACCGGTTGAACACGATCGCCCGGTTCGAGCTCAACCGGGCCGGCACCCGCGGCACGCTGGACGCCCTGATCACCAGCGACCAGTTCGACGTCCCGACCACGGTGACGTCGAAGGGGAGGTACCTGTTCGCGGTGAACGCCCGCTTCGGCGTCGCGTCCCCGACGACGGCGGAGTACTGGGTCACCCGCGTCCCGCGCTGAGCCCGACGGTGGCCCCGGCTGCGGCCGGGGTCACCTCAGCCGAAGGCCTGCACCCCGAGGTGCACCGCCAGCGCCAGGCCCGCCGCGCCGATCAGCCAGCGCAGCAGGGTGGCCGGCGTCCGCCGGACCACCGCCGGCCCGACCCGGGCGCCGATCAGACACCCCAGCCCGAGCGGGACGACCGCGGACCACTGCACCGGGGCCACCACCACGAACCACACCGCGGCGACCACGTTCGCCGCGCCCAGCAGCACGTTCTTGGCCGCGTTGGCCCGGGGCAGGTCCGCCGCGGTGGTGTGCAGCAGCAGGGCGAGCAACAGCACCCCGGCGGCGGCACCGAAGTAGCCCCCGTAGACGGCGATCGCCCCCAGCGCCGCCGCCTGCAGCACCCGGTGCCGTCTGCCGGGCGGCGCCGCCGCCTCCGTCGACCGGCGCCGCGGGATGAGGATGGTCAGCGCGGCCGCGCCGAGCAGGAACGGCACGATCCGTTCGAAACCACCGGGCGGGGTGAGCAGCAGCAACGCCGCGCCGACGGCACCCCCCGCCAGCGCCACCGGGATCAGCGGTCGCAGGAACGGACCCTGACCGCGCAGCTCCGGGCGGGAGCCCAGGATCGACCCGATGGTCGAGAACGTCAGCGCCACGGTGTTGGTGACGTTCGCCTCGACCGGCGCGAGACCCACCGCGAGCAGACCGGAGTACGTCGCGAGCGAGGCGAGTCCGGCGATGCTGCCGGTCAGCCCACCGGCGATGCCGGCCGCCACCAGGAAGCAGAACTCGAACACCGGCACCGGGTCATCCTCCCAGGCTCCCGACGGCCCCCGGTCCAGACGGCGGCGCGGCGGTTACGCCGATCGGAGTAAATATCAGGTAAAGCCACTCCTCCGCGTGACACGCGGTGTTGACATCCGCGTTACCGGAAGAGTGGCGACGCACTCCTACTGTGTGCGCACCGGCTCCGCAGCCCGTCGCTGCGGCTCCCGGTTCGACCGGAGGAGAACTGATGACCACCACCGACAGACCGTCCTCGACGCTCGGCGCCGAACAGGTCGGCTACAAGCAGTCGCTCGGCCGCCGACACGTCCAGATGATCGCCATCGGCGGGGCCATCGGCACCGGCCTGTTCCTCGGGTCCGCGTCCCGGCTCAACGCCACCGGCCCGGCCCTGCTGATCAGCTACGCCACCGTCGGCGTCATCGCCTACTTCCTCATGCGCGCGCTCGGCGAGCTCGTCCTGCACCGTCAGACGTCCGGCGCGTTCGTGTCGTACATGCGCGAGTTCTACGGTGAGAAGGCGGCCTACGTCACCGGCTGGATGTACTGGCTGAACTGGGCGCTCACCGGCATCGCGGAACTGTCCGCGGTCGCCATCTACCTGCAGTACTGGTTCCCGGACCTCCCCGCCTGGGTGTCGGTGCTCATCGCGCTGGCGGTGGTGCTGGCGATCAACCTGCTGTCGGCCCGGGCGTTCGGCGAATTCGAGTTCTGGGCGTCCATCCTCAAGGTCGCCGCCATCGTGATCTTCCTCGTCGTCGGCCTCGTCGTGGTCGTCGGGCGTTTCCACATCGGCGACCACCAGGCCGGCTTCCAGAACCTGTGGAGCAACCCGGGCGGCTTCTGGCCCGCGTCCGGTGGCTACAACTGGTACGGACCCATCCTGGTGATGAGCGGCGTGGTGTTCGCCTACGCCGCCATCGAGATGGTCGGTGTCGCGGCCGGGGAGATGGCCAACCCGCAGCGCGAGGTGCCCAAGGCCGTCAACTCGGTCATCTTCCGGATCGCCGTCTTCTACTGCGGCTCGATCCTGCTGCTGGTCAGCATGCTGCCGACCACCGACTACACCGCCGGCGAGAGCCCGTTCGTCACCGTCTTCGGGGCGATGGGGCTGAACTGGATGGGCGCGCTCATCCAGGCCGTGCTCATCGTCGCCGCGATGAGCAGCCTGAACTCCGGCCTGTACTCCACCGGCCGGGTGCTGCGCAGCCTCGGCATGAGCAAGCAGGCCCCCGCCTTCACCCTGCGGATGAGCGCGTCGGGCGTGCCGTGGGCCGGCATCGTGATGACCTCGGTCGTGTACCTCTTCGGCGCGGTGCTCAACTACTTCGAGCCGGACGCCTTCGAGGTAGCCCTGGAGGCCGCCGCCATCGGCGTCGTCTTCACCTGGGGCACGATCTTCGTCTGCCAGCTGCGGCTGCGGAAACTCACCGACTCCGGGGTCATCCCGAAGGCGCCGTTCCAGATGCCCGGCTCCCCGTGGACGAGCTACATCGGGCTCGTCTTCCTCGGGCTGGTGCTGGTCGGCATGGCCGTCTCGGGGTGGCAGTCGTCGCCGGAGTTCTGGCACAAGACGACGTTCATCGTGGTCGTCATCGGCATCCCGGTGATCGCGGTGCTGCTCTCGCTCGGCTGGCTCGCGGTGCGGTCCAAGGTCACCGCCAACACCGGCGGCCGGATGGGTCCGCACTGGACCGACGACGGTCCCGCCTACGGTGACGACGATCCCGAGGTCGTCTCCGGCCGCGCCGCCCACTAAGGTCCCCCGAGTCATCCACCGCACCGGTCCGGCCGCGACAGGAGTCCCGCATCCCGCACCGCCCGCCTCGTGTCTCCGCCGACCCGACCCGCTCGGCGGAGGCGCTGGCCCGGTTCCTGGCCCCACA
>JBQGEH010000761.1:0-4112 GCA_052039515.1 Nakamurella sp.
CCGCCGCGGCACTGGGTGACGTGCAGGATCCGCCGGGCCGAGGGTGCCGAGCCGGTGTCGGTGTCGGAATGGGTCGTGGTCATCACTCGGCCCGGATGAGCGACGGGTCGTCGGTCGTGCGGTCGGCGTCGACGGCGTGCCGGGGGGCGCGGCGGGTGGCCGGGATGGCCTGGTCGGCGGCCGGCGTGGACCGGCGGGTTCCCGTCCGGGGCGTGGTGTCGTCGAGCAGGGACGCGTCGTAGGACACCGCGCCGTAGCGGTACCCGTCCACGCCCTTGGCCGGGACGCGGGTCACGACGCACCCGATCAGCCGGCCGCCGACGGTGGTGAGCGCCTTGACCGCCTGGGCGGCGGCCGGGGCGGGGGTGGAGCCGTGGCGCACGACGAGGATGACCGCGTCGGCGGTGGTGGCCAGCACCGCGGCGTCGGTCACCGCAAGCAGCGGCGGCGAGTCGATGACGACGACGTCGAAGCGTTCGCGGGCCTCGGTCAGCAGGGCGGCCATCCGCTCGCCGCCGAGCAGCTCGGCCGGGTTGGGCGGCATGGCGCCGCTGGCCAGGATGCTGAGGTTCTCCCGCGCGGGCTGCACGGCCTCCATCAGCGGGACATCGTGGGTGAGCACGGTGGTCAGCCCCACCCCGCCCTCCAGACCGAGGTAGGAGGCGACGCGGGGGCGGCGCAGGTCGGCCTCGATCAGCAGCACCCGGCGGCCGGCCTCGGCGAGCACCACGGCCAGGTTGGTCGAGGTGGACGACTTGCCCTCGTCGGGCAGCGCCGAGGAGACCACGACGGTGCGGACCGGCTCGGCGGCGTCGATAAACTGCAGGTTGGTGCGCAGCTGCCGGTAGCCCTCGGCGCGCAGCGACTGCATCTGGCCGGCCAGCAGCACCGGGGAGGAGGCGGCCTCGTTGTCGGCGTAGATGGTGCCGATGACGGGGGCGCCGGTCAGCTGCTCGACGGCGGCGACGTCGCGGACGGCCTTGTCGGTGGCGTTGCGCAGCAGGGCCAGGCCGATGCCGACGAGGAGGCCGAGCAGGAGGCCGACGGTGCAGTTGCGGATGGGCGCCGGGACGACCGGGTCGGGGTTCAGGCTCGGGCCGTCGACGACCTCCAGACGCACGGCGGGGGCGCCGGTCTCGCCGCCGGCCTCCATCTCGGCGACGAGTGCGACGAACTGGGTGGAGACGGCGGTGGCGATCTCCAGCGAGCGCTGCGGCGACGGATCGAGCACGGTCGCGGTGAGCAGCACGGTGTTCAGGTCGCCCTTGGCGGAGATGTCGCGGCCGATCTGCTCGGCGGTGGAACCGTCGTCGAGGACGTCGGCGACCCGGGCCGTGAGCCGGTCGGTGGTGATGAGCTGGACGTAGGTGTTGACGCGCTTCTGCCCGAAGGTGTCGCCGGTGGCGGAACCGGCGATGGTGTCGGACGGGGTGTTGACGAAGAAGGTGACCGTGCTGGCGTACTGCGGGGTGGTGGCCAGCGAGATGCCGCCGCCGGCGGCGAGGCCGAGCAGGGCACCGACGAGCACGAGGAGCCAGTGCGTGCGGATGACCCGGACGTAGGACCAGATGTCCATCAGGACCGCCCCCCACGCGCCGCGGCGGCGGGCTGGTGCGCAGTACGGTCACGGGCGCCGGGTGGTGTCCGGAAGGTAGTGGGCACAGTGGGCACGGGAGACCTTTTCGTCGCGGATCGGCAGACTGACAGGCTCCAAAATATCACTCTCCGCTACCTCATGGTGATTCTCAGTGAGAATTAGCAGGTCGAGTGACGTCCGCGCCGATGCCCACGACCGGGTCGGGGACGCGCTCACCGGCAGTGACCGCACCCGCCGGGCGCGCTGGTCTCCCCGGGTGGCACGGTGCCCCGGTGGTCACCGGGGAACGGCTCAGCGGTCCCCGGACCCGCAGGCGGTGCCGTCCCGGTCGGTGTCCAGTCCGAGCGGGTCGATGCCGGCCGACCGCAGCGTGACGCCGGCCGGGAACAGGGTGCGGACCTCCGCGCACGTCCACCGGTCGGACGGGGTCATCCCGTGCGCCGCGTGCGCGGCCTGGCTGGGTGGGATCCGCGGTAGGCACTGTCCCGGCGTGCCGTACTCCAGCCGACAACCGCCGTTCACGGCGGTCGGCGACCGGAACACGTCGCCCGGCTTGGTGCGCCCGCTGACCGGCAACTTCGAGGTGGCCTCGGTACGGACCGGCTTCTCCCGGGTCCGGCCCGGATCGACGATCTTCCCGCCCCGTCCGATACGCACCACGGAACCCTTGGCCGTCGTCGTCGTCCGTGGAGCGCCCAGCGCACTGTCCAACGTGTTCTGCCGCTGCGCCGCGGGATCGGCGGTCCGCGAGGGCGCCGCCGCGAACCCGGCGGCGGGTCGGGCGCCGGCCGCTTCGGCGGGTCCCCGGACTCCGAGCCCGAGCCCGCTCAGGGCGAGCGCCAGCACCGCAGCGGCGAGCACTCCCCGCCGTCGTAGGTCCTTCATCGGTCTCCTCGGTGCGTTCATCGGACGACGATCCAACGGGCTGCCGACACGGCGCCGGCCGCGTTCTGGGCGAACACCATGTACGGCCCGGGGGGCAGCAGCGCCGCGTTGGCGGTGACGGTCGCGGTGACTCCGGCCCCGGTCCCGGTGAAGGGCAGGTCGACGAGCCGGGCATTGGTGTCGGTCTGGTGGGTGGCGCTGCCGGGGCTGACCAGACTCAGCTTCGTGATCGCCCCGGTCACCGGTACCGGGAAGGTGGCGCCGTAGGTGACCTGCGCCGGCGTCGCGTCGATCGACGGCCGCGTGCCCTTGAACAGGTACGGCGGCTCGTAGATGGAGATGCGGGTCTCGAAGGAGTTGTCCGCCGGGTTGCTGCCGAAGACCGCGACCCGGCCGTCCGGGAGCAGCTGCGCCGACGAGTGGTAGTTGCGGCCCACGGGATCCGCGGCGACCGACGACCAGCTGTTGGTCAGCGGGCTGTACACCGCTGCGGTGAGGACGTCGCCGTTGCGGTTACCGGTCGCGCCGTTGGCGGCCAGCACCGTCCGGTCCGGCAGGTTGAGCAGGTTGACGTACAGCTTCCCCGGGCCGGGCAGGTCCGGACCCGGAACGTACCCCGGGTTGTCCAGTGACAGGTCGATGAGGTCGGTGGTCCGCACGCCCGGCAGGCCGGCCTCGGTGTGGCCGCCACCGACGATGAGCACCTTCTGCTCCTGGGCGGGCGGCAGCAGCACCGAACCGGCCTGGTCGCGCTGCTGCTTGTCCCGCAGTCCCGGCACGTCCCACATCTGCTTGGTGCGCCAGTTGTAGAGCTTCGCGCCCGTGCCGCCCACGTTGTCCCCGAAGGTGTGGCCGCCGCTGTAGAAGAGCCGGTTGTCATCCAGCAGGTACATGTGCGGATAGGTGCCCCAGTAGGCGTACGTCTGCGGGACCTGGGCCACGCCGTCCCCGGGCGGAAGCCACCGCATGGTGGCGAAGTCGAACAGCTCGGTGGCCACCGTGCCGTCGGACCGCTCGTTGAGCCCGCCGGCCGCCCACACGTCGCCGGTCTCCAACTTGGTCAGCGTCGGATACCAGGGGCCCGTCTGGGCGTCGTTGAGCCTGCTGTAGGCGTTGGTCGCCGGGTCGAAGACCCAGCTGGACTTCAGGCCCTGGAAGTTGGCCGCAGCGGGAGTGCCGGTACCGGGGAACTCCTTCGTGCCTCCCATGATCAGCACCCGGCCGTCGGGCAGCGTGACGTGGCCGGCGCAGAAGAAGTCCTCCGGCGTCTCGACCGGAGTGAAGGTGTTGGTCTGCGGGTCCCAGATGCTGGTGCGGAAGTCCTGGCTGAGGAACGCCGATCCGGCGTTGCCCGATCCGGCCACCAGCAGCACCTTGCCGTTGCGCAGCAGTGTCGAATGGATCGCGCGCAGCGGCATCGGTGCCTCGACGACCGTCCACCGCCCGGTCGCGGCCAGGCCGGTCGGCTGGCTCGGGGCGGGTACGGTGCCCTGCACCAGCGAGTAGTCGTCGGTGCGCAACGTTCCGTCTGCGGAGATCGAGATGCCGAAGGTGATCCGGTCGGTGCCGGCCGGGATCGCCGGCAGGGTGGCGCTGACCTGGGTCCATGCGGCGACGGCGGGAAGCGCGG
>JBQGEH010000762.1:0-2754 GCA_052039515.1 Nakamurella sp.
GCGAGAGCGGCTCCATCGAGATAGACCAGGCGGCCGGGTCGGTCACCGTCACCGACGGCACCGACACCAAGACCTTCACCGCCGACGACCTCGGTGAGCTGGTCGGCGAAAGCGACCTCGACCAGATCCACCCGAACATGCCGGACTTCGTCCAGCGCATGGTCAAGGCCGCGCTCGGTCTCGGCGTCGTCACCACCGAGGTGGACGGCCAGTGGTACGTCAGCCCGCTGCGCAGCTACAGCTCGGTGTTCACCGTGTTCCTCCAGGGCATGGAGCAGCGCGACATCGAGATGTTCGTGGACCTGCTGAATCAGTAGCAGCCGCTGCACCGGAGGCCCGGTCCCCGCACGGGGGCCGGGCCTCCGGCGTGTGGCGGGTCAGGCCGGTGCTTCCCACTCGCCAGTCGCGGCGAAGTGCTCCAGCGTGCGCCGGTACGGGGCGAGGTCCAGCCCGTTCGCGGCCACCCAGTCGTCGTCGTAGTAGGTCCCGGTGTAGCGGTCGCCCGAGTCGCAGATCAGCGTGACGATGCTGCCCCGGTTCCCGACGGCGTGCATCCGGGCGGCCAGCCCCAGGGCGGCCCACAGGTTGGTGCCGGTGGACCCGCCGGCCCGGCGGCCGGTCTGCTCCAGCAGGAAGCGCATGGCCGCGATCGAGGCGGCGTCGGGCACCTGCTCCATCCGGTCGATGACCGACGGCATGAACGACGGCTCCACCCGCGGCCGCCCGATGCCCTCGATGCGTGACCCCATCCCCGTGCTGTAGCCCGGGTCGCGGTGCTGCCAGCCGGGGTAGAACGACGAGTTCTCCGGGTCGACGACGACCAGCTGGGTGCGGTGCCGCCGGTAGCGCAGGAAGCGGCCGATGGTCGCACTGGTGCCGCCGGTGCCGGCGCCGACGACGATCCAGCTGGGGATGGGGTGCCGCTTCAGTGCCATCTGCTCGAAGATCGACTCGGCGATGTTGTTGTTGCCGCGCCAGTCGGTGGCCCGCTCGGAGTAGGTGAACTGGTCCATGTAGTGACCGCCCGAGGCGTCGGCGAGGCGGCGGGCCTCGTCGTAGATCGCCGCCGGGTCGTCGACGAAATGGCAGCTGCCGCCGGCCGCCTCGATGAGCGCGATCTTTTCCACGCTGGTCCGCCGCGGCATCACCGCGACGAACGGCAGGCCGAGCATCCGGGCGAAGTAGGCCTCCGACACCGCGGTCGACCCGGACGACGCCTCCACCACCGTGGTCGCCTCGGTGATCCACCCGTTGCACAGGGCGTACAGGAACAGCGAGCGGGCCAGCCGGTGCTTGAGGCTGCCCGTCGGGTGCACCGACTCGTCCTTGAGGTACAGGTCGATCCCCCACTGCGGCGGCAGCGGATAGACGTGAAGGTGGGTGTCGGCGCTGCGGTTGGCGTCGGCCTCCACGGTGCGGATGGCGTCGTCGACCCAGGCGCGGGTGGTTCGGGCGGTGTGGGTGGAGCCGGTGAGCGGGGCGGTCATGGCACGACACGCTACGGCCCACGGGTCGACTTGCCGCTCTTACAGGACAAGCGTACGGTTTGGCTCATCAGGTTCGTCGCACCGCAGCGACCCCGCCGCGCCGCCGGTCCGGGCGCAGGGCACCATGGGACGACTCACCTGGGAGATTCCCCTCCGGTGGCCCGCCGCTGCCGCCGGAACGCCGCCGACCGAGGGACACCGACGTGACCGCACCGAGCAACCCGAACACCTTCGACGCCAAGGACACGCTGGTCGTCACCAGCCCCGAGGGCGACCAGAGCTACGAGATCTTCAAGATCGCCGGCGTCACCGAGCTGGAGAACGCCGCCAAGCTCCCCTACTCGCTGAAGGTGCTGCTGGAGAACCTGCTCCGCACCGAGGACGGCGCGAACATCACCGCCGACCACATCCGCTCGCTGGCGAACTGGGATCCGACGGCCGAGCCGGACGTCGAGATCCAGTTCACGCCGGCGCGCGTCATCATGCAGGACTTCACCGGTGTGCCCTGCGTGGTGGACCTCGCGACCATGCGCGAGGCGATGGCCGAGCTCGGCGGCGACGCCGACCGGATCAACCCGCTCGCCCCGGCGGAGCTCGTCATCGACCACTCCGTCATCGCCGACGTCTTCGGCCGCGAGGACGCCTTCGAGCGCAACGTCGACCTCGAGTACGAGCGCAACATGGAGCGCTACCAGTTCCTGCGCTGGGGGCAGACCGCGTTCGACGAGTTCAAGGTCGTCCCGCCCGGGACCGGCATCGTCCACCAGGTCAACATCGAGCACCTCGCCCGCGTGGTGATGGCCCGCTCGGTGAGCGGCACCGTCCAGGCCTACCCCGACTCCTGCGTCGGCACCGACTCGCACACCACCATGGTCAACGGCCTCGGCGTGCTGGGCTGGGGCGTCGGCGGCATCGAGGCCGAGGCGGCCATGCTCGGCCAGCCGGTGTCGATGCTCATCCCCCGCGTCGTCGGCTTCAAGCTGACCGGGTCGATCCCGGCCGGCACCACCGCCACCGACGTCGTCCTCACCATCACCGAAATGCTGCGCAAGCACGGCGTGGTCGGGAAGTTCGTCGAGTTCTACGGCGACGGCGTCGGCGCCGTCCCGCTGGCCAACCGCGCCACCATCGGCAACATGAGCCCCGAGTTCGGCTCCACCGCCGCGATGTTCCCGATCGACGACGAGACCGTGAACTACCTGCGGCTCACCGGCCGCAGCGAGGCCCAGCTCGCCCTGGTCGAGCAGTACGCCAAGGCCCAGGGCCT
>JBQGEH010000763.1:0-1640 GCA_052039515.1 Nakamurella sp.
TGGCCGGGGCGGGCGTCACCGTGCTGGCCACCGGTCACAACAGCTCGGGCGGGCTGCGGTTGCCGGTCGGGGCGTCGAGCGGCGAGGTCGTGGCGGCCGAGAAGATCCAGGCGACGTTGGGTGACGGTCCGTGTCTGGCCAGCGCCCGGTGGCGCGAGCCGATGGTGGTCGAGCAGGCCGAACTGGCGCAGTTGTGGCCGATCTACTACGAGCAGCTGGTCGAGCAGACCTCGCTGCGATCGGTGCTGGCGATACCGCTGGCCAACCGCCACGGGGTGTTCGGCGCCCTCGACATCTACGCCAGCCGCTCTTCCTTCGCCGGGCTGCCGTCCCCGAGCGTGGTGAACGAGCAGATCGGGCAGCTGGTGGGCCGGATCCTGCTCGGCACCGCCACCGGTCTCGACGACCACGACGTCGACGAAGGTCCTGGTGTCGATCCTGGCCGTAGCGGCGGGGAGCCGAGACCGCCGTACCGGACACGGCTGGATGTGTGGACCGCGGTCGGGATCATGATGAGCGCCACCGGCTGCGGGTCGGCCGACGCGCTCGCGCTGCTACGCGGTTATGCCTTCGCCCACGACCTCACTCTCGACGACCTCGGCCAACGGCTGATCATCGGTGACCTTCACCCCGACACCGTGCTGGCCACCGAGCCCTGACACTCACACCGCTCGCGCCGACCGCCGACCGCCGACCGGCGGATGGCCTCGCCCCGTCTGGATGAAGTCTTCGTTGTGACACAAAGCCCGCAACGATCAAACGAGCCGTCAGGCCACGAGCATGACAACAGCCATCGCCGAGCTCTCGCAGGAACAGCGACCGAAGCCCGGTCTATTGACTCAGCGCGCGGGCGTTGAACAGCGAGCCGAGCTCGCCGACCATGCTGAGCTCGGTCACGTGGGGGAATCGATCAAGTCGGCGCCATTCAGGGTGGTTGTCCGTTCGATGCGCAGGCGGAGCACGCCGGGCCCTGTCGGAACCGCGTCGAGCGTCCTTACTCCCGGCCACATCAACTCTGCACTCGCCTTGCCACGGCGATGCATCTCCCGAGTCCCAGGCGCGCTGCTGGGCGAGTTGATCACCCGGATTCCAGCCTGAGGAGTAGCCGTTTGCAGGCCGATCGTGAAGGACCGGGGCGCTCCCAAGAACCTTGAAGCCGCGCGGCAGCACCCACTCAGAACTGCAGTGTGACAGTCCGCCCTCCACTCGTGATGGGTCAGGCGATGGAACCGAGCGGCGAGGTGGGAAGAGACGACCGGCTACCGGTCTCCACCCCGGGTCCAAGAGCGACCGCTGATGAATGGGCGACCGAGCGGGGCGGCTGTCGGTCGACTCGCGTTCTAGAACCGCTGTTGCAGAACCGAGGCATCGCACAACCGGCCCATGCACCGTTTGTGCAACGCAGGGCGCGTCCGCCGATGCCAGCAGTTCCGCGCCCGGCCTGAGCTGAGCGGCACCGTGGCTGGCTCGTTGTCGGTCCGGTTGTCGGCAGGACGCCGCGGTCAGAGCGGACCGTCGAAGATGCAGTCGACTCCGGCTCGGAGCACGTCGAGTTCCGCGGCCAGCCGAGAGCCCTCGCCGGGGAGAACCTGCTCGATCGAGATGCCGTTCAGCAGCGTGAGGAGGAACCGCACCCGGCG
>JBQGEH010000764.1:0-2189 GCA_052039515.1 Nakamurella sp.
GGTGCTCGCCGCCGACGTCCCCGTGCTGGTCGACGCGGACGGCCTGCGGCTGCTCGCCGAGCGCCCCGAGCTGCTCGCCGCCCGCGACCGGCCCACCGTGCTGACCCCGCACGCGGGGGAGTTCACCGCGCTGTTCCCCGACCTCGACCCGGACCGGCGGCTCGTCGCCGCCCGCACCGCGGCGCGCCGGTCGGGGGCGGTGGTGCTGCTGAAGGGGCACCACACCGTCGTCGCCGCCCCGGACGGACGCACCGCGATCACCCTGACAGGTTCGGGCTGGCTCGCCTCGGCCGGTTCCGGGGACGTCCTCAGCGGGGTGACCGGCTCGCTGCTCGCCGCCGGGCTGGACCCCTTCCTGGCCGCGGCCCTCGGCGCATACGTGCACGGACGGGCCGGCGACCGCGCCGAGGCCGCCCGGCACGCCGGCGCCCAGGCGCTGTGGGACCACCTGCGATGACCCGTGCCGCCGCGGTCGTGGACCTCGACGCGATCACCGCCAACGTCCGCGCGCTGCGGGCCACCGCCGGGGGTCCGACGATGGCCGTGGTCAAGGCCGACGGCTACGGGCACGGAGCCGTCCCGGTCGCCCGCGCCGCACTGGCCGGCGGCGCCGACCTGCTCGGCGTCGCCTACCCGGGCGAAGCGGTCGCGCTGCGCACCGCCGGGATCACCGCCCCAGTGCTGGCGTGGCTGTGGGCGCCCGGTGACCCGGTCGCCCCGGCGTTGGCCGCCGGAGTGATGGTCGGAGTGTCCTCGACCGCCCAGCTCGACCGGGTCCGGGCGGCGCGGGTGGCGGGCAGCACGGTGCACCTCAAGGTCGACACCGGCCTCGGGCGCGGCGGGGCCGGCCCGGCGGACTGGGACCTGCTGTGCCGGGCCGCGGCGGCCGCCGAACGGGCCGGCGAGATCGAGGTCGCCGGGGTGATGAGCCACCTCGGCAGGTCCGAGGTCGTCGGGGACGCGTCGATCGACGAGCAGCGGGCGGTGTTCGAGACCGCGCTGGACACCGCGCACGCCGCCGGGTTACGTCCCCGCGTGCGCCATCTGGCCAACACCGCCGCGGCGCTGGGCAGCCCCGCCACCCGCTACGACCTGGTCCGCTGCGGTATCGGGGTGTACGGCCTCGACCCGCTGGATCCCACCGGCCGGCGGGACGCCCACGGGCTGCGGCCGGCGATGACCCTGCGGGCCGCCGTCGCGCTGACCAAGCGGGTGCCCGCCGGCCACGGCGTCTCCTACGGCTTCACCTACCGCACCGTGGCCGAGACCACGTTGGCGCTCGTCCCGATCGGGTACGCCGACGGTGTGCCGCGAGCCGCGAGCTCCCGGGCCGAGGTCGCGGTGCACGGCCGGCGGTACCGCATCGCCGGCCGGGTGGCGATGGACCAGGTGGTGATCGACGTGGGGGACGACGCGGTGCGCGCGGGTGACGAGGTGACGCTGTTCGGCGACGGCCGGGACGGCGGTCCGACGGCGGCCGACTGGGCCGAGGCCTGCGACACCATCGACTACGAGATCGTCACCCGGATCGGCCCCCGGGTGCCCCGCGAGTACGTCGGAGCCGGCCGGTGAACGTGGTCACCAAGGTCCTCGGGATCGCCGGTGGGGTCGTCGGGGCGGTCGCGCTGGGCGGGGTCACCGCCCAGAAGGTCGCCGTCCGGCGGCTGCACAAGCCCGACGGTGACGGCAGCGGGGACAGCGGGGACACCTACGACAGCATCGACGCCGACCGGCACTACTCGGTCGTCGCCGCCGACGGCGCGGCGCTGCAGGTCGAGGAGGTCGGGCCGCTGGACGCGCCGCTCACCGTGGTGTTCGCGCACGGCTGGGCGCTGCGGATGGGTTCCTGGTTCTACCAGCGGCGCGGCCTGACCGGGCCCGACTTCGGCGCCGGCACTCCGCCCGCGTCCACCGAGGTCGGCGCGCACACCGAGGCCGCCGACGGCAGCCGGTCTTCCGCTCCGGCGGTGCCCGCCCGGATGGTCTTCTACGACCAGCGGTCGCACGGCCGGTCCAGCCGCGGCCCCGACCCGCACCCGACCGTCGAGCAACTCGGACAGGACCTCGCCGCGGTGCTGGCCACCGCGGCGCCGACCGGGCCGGTCGTGCTGGTCGGGCACTCGATGGGCGGCATGTCCGTGCTCGCGCTGGCCGGCGCGGATCCCGCGTACGTGGCCACCCGGGTCGCC